>JAGHSH010000050.1 GCA_018065965.1 Candidatus Apopatocola equi | reverse complement strand
GGCAGGCCGATCTTGCCCTGTCCGGCCAGACCGCCGATGCCGAGGATCTCGCCCTCACGGACGTCAAGGTTGATGTCCCGGGTCTCCTCGCCGGCCATGGCCACAGCCAGATGCCGGATCTTCATGGCGATCTTATCGGTGGCGTAGGGGGTCTCGCGCTCGCTCAGACGGCTGAAGGAGCTGCCGCCGCCGATCATCAGCGTGGCGATCTCGGCCATGCTGGTGTCCTTGGTGGCAAGAGAGGTGACCAGCTGACCGTCACGGAGCACCGTGATGGTGTCGGCCGCGCTCATGACCTCCTCAAGTCGGTGGGTGATAAAGATAATGGAAATGCCCTTGGCGGCGATGCTCTTCATGACCTTGATGAGCTGAGCCGCCTCGCTCTCCGTCAGGACGGCGGTAGGCTCGTCAAACACGAGAACCTTCACGCCGGTCTTGTCGATCTCGCGGGCGATCTCGATGAACTGCATGTGGCCGATGGGCAGGGTGCTCACCAGCTCATCCTCGGAGATCTTCATGCCCACGCTGTCGAGCGCCATGCGGGCGTCCTTCTTCATGGCCGGTGTATCCAAAAGCTCCATGTCTTTGCCAATGATCTTACTGACAAACCAGGGGCGGGAGATTTCACGGTTAAGCTTGATGTTTTCCGTAATATTGAATCCGGGAATCAGCATGAATTCCTGATGGACCATACCGATGCCCTTGGTCATGGCGTCCATGGGAGAGAGGATCTTCACATCCTCCCCATCCAGACGTACCTGACCCTGAAAACCGCCGGTAGAATGGATAACGGGCATACCGAAGAGCACATTCATCAGCGTGGATTTTCCGGCGCCGTTCTCGCCCAGAAGAGCGTGAATCTCGCCGGGGCGGACGTGAAGTGTCACGTCCTTCAGCACGGTATTGGAACCGTACTGCTTGGTTATACCGTTCATTTCAAGAACGAATTCAGAGTCCAAATCAGCTTCCCTCCATACGGCAGCGCCTGAAAAAAACGGTGCCGTGGTATTTGCGGGTGTTTCTGTCCGCTGCAGTGCGCTAAATCAACACGAATTAACAAAAGAGCTCGGACCCGTCGTACCGGGCAGATCCGAGCTCATGATCATCTGATCAGTGTACGCGAAAAACCTCAGCCGACGTAATCAGCGAAGTTGATGGGATCGAAGGCGACCAGCAGGTAGTTGTCGTAGTTGGTGGTGCCGTCAGTGTAGGTGCCGAACTCGGCGGGGGCGCCGGCAGCGGCGGAGAAGCAGTCAGCCAGGAGCTCCAGATCGACCTTCTCGGTCAGCTCGCCCTTGGCCCAGGCGGTAGCGTACTCATAACCGCCGAGGATCATGGCCATGTTCACAGGAACAGCCCAGGTGGAGAAACGGCCGGTGGCGTTGTTCTCGTCGAGGTAGTTGGCCAGGATCTTGATGGTGCCTTCGATATCGCCGTAGGAGGACTCAAGACCGAAAGCTTCCTGGAAGCCGTGGAAGGGAGAGGGGCAGCAGGGAAGAGCGTAGTAGGCGTTCTCTTCCTTGACGATGGCCTGCTGCAGAGCGACCTGCATGCCGCAGTTGGTGCAGTAGAAGCAGACCTTCTTGCCGGCGTACTCTTCCATCACCTTGGGGACATCCTCAAGGATGAAGGCCTGAGCGCCGGAAGCGCCGGCATCACCGGTGGGATCGGGAGCGTCGCGCTCGACGAACTCGATGCCGTAGGACTCAGCGGTGGTGCGCATGGCGTCGCGCTTGGCAACGATGGTCTCGTAGGAGAGGTGACGGGCGAAGGAGTAGTGGATGATCACATCGCAGCCCCAGGCAGCGGCCTGGTCGGCGACCTGATAGCCGCAGCCGATCTCATCGTTGGCAAGAACGATGTCAGCGGCAGCGGTGATGGGAGCGGGATCCTCGGCAGGAACGCCGCAGATGAGCAGGATGTCGGGGCGGCTCTCTTTGATCTGGTTGAAGGCGGCGGTGGCGCCCTGAACAGCCTGAACAAAGATGATGGCCTTGACGTCGGGGTCGTCAGCGAAGGCGAGAACCTTGGAAATGGTGGTCTCGACCTCGGAGGCGAAGGCGTCAGGGTAGGTGTCGGTGATCACGTGCTCGGGGTCGGCAGCAGCCAGCTTCTGGGCAGCGGTGATCTCCTCGTCGCCCTGAGAGGCAGTGCCGGTCAGGATGGCGATCTTGTAATTGCCGGTAGCGGCTTCGGGCTCAGCGACGGGCTCGGTCTCGGGCTCGACGGCGGGCTCGACAGCAGCGGCGGGCTCTTCGGTCTTGGTCTCTTCCTTGGTACCGCCGCAGGCGACCAGAGAAAGAACCATGACAAGAGCCAGCAGAGTGCAGATGAGCTTCTTCATTGTCTGAATTCCTCCGAAAAAATTTTTATATCAGGGGCAAAAACCCTCATGACATACAGAAATACTCTGTTCAGCGACAGATTACCTCTAAATATAACCATTTGGCGTCTGTTTGTCAAGTATTTTCAAGCTGTTTAATGCGATGAACAGAAAAAGATATGTCAGTAGCGGCTGATCTCCAGGCTTTCGTCATCCTCACCTTTTTCCACAGAGAGGATCCTGACCCAGTAGCCTGCGCTGCCGTTCACCGCCACAAAGACCCGCTCCCCCGGTCGGTGTCCCAGCAGAGCCTTGCCCAGCGGAGACTCCTTGCTGATGAGGTTCTGCAGCGGGTTCTGCCGGAGGGTGGTCACCAGCGTGATGTCCATCTCCTCCTCTTCATCCTCCATGAAGAGCTTCACCCGGTCGAAAAGTCCCACCTCGCCGCTCTCCGACTTTGCCTTGATGACCACGGCGGTAGCCACCATGTTCTTCAGGTAGCGGATGCGGCTGCGGTTGCGGCGCTGCTCGTCCTTGGCGGCCTTGTATTCGTAGTTCTCGCTCAGGTCTCCGAAACCCCGGGCGCGCTGCACCTCGGCTATGATCTGAGGCATGAGCACGTTCTCCCGGTAGTCGATCTCCTCCTGCATTTTGCGGATATCCACCTCGGTCAGCTCGTCACGCATGGGGCACCTCCTCCTCTGGAATCCGGAAGGCCAGATGGTTGTTGGTGTGGCGCTCGTCCTCGGTCACATCCCGGAACACACGGATCCAGGGCGGCAGCTCAAAGGGCTCGTCCTCCCGCTCCAGCTCCACCTCGCACACGGCCTGATGCTCCCAGAAGGGGAATACATCCACCTCAATGAGCTTTCCGGCATAGGGGATGCGCCAGCGCTTCTTTTCAATGGGGCGCTTGCGGGGGTCGGCCAGCTTCAGGTAGGCCTCCGCCTCCTCGGGGCTGACCTGCTCCTCCCGCTCGATGCGGGTGGTGTGGCTCAGGCGGATCTTCTCGGAATAGTACCAGCGCTCCCCCGCCCGATCCCGGATGCGCCGGATGCGGCGGCTGCCCTGTTCGGGCGTTCCCGTCAGATAGACCTGCATGATGTCCCACTTCTCCCCGTCCATGGCGTCCAGCGCGGCGGTGTCGGGCATATAGATCAGGAATTTTCTTTCGATCTCCATGGGTTCCATAACTTATCCCTCCAGATAGTGTACGGCAGACATGGCGGCGTTGGCGCCGTCGGATACCGCCGTGGTCAGCTGACGCAGGCTCTTGCGGCGGCAGTCCCCTGCCACGAAAAGCCCCGGCTGCGCCGTCATGCCGTTTTCGGGGGCGGAGGCATAGCCTCCCTCCAGCTCGACAAGCTCCCGGAAGGCCGCTGTGGCGGGCGTCTGCCCGTAGCAGACAAAGAGCGCCTCGCACTCCACGTTCTTTTCCTCCCCGCTCTCCGCATGGGTAAGGGAAAGGCCGGTGAGTCTGCCGTCGGCCGAGCGGAGCGCGGAAATATTATAAGGTGTCAGGACGGTAACGTTTTCCTGTCCCTCCAGCCGCTCCAGCAGGGTCTTCTCCCCCCGGAAGGCGGTGCGGCGGTGGATGAGCGTAACATGGCTGCAGAGCTCTGAGAGCATCAGCGCCTCCTGCAGGGCGCTGTCGCCGCCGCCGCAGACGCAGACCTCCCGGCCCCGGTAAAAGCTGCCGTCGCAGACGGCGCAGTAGCTCACGCCGCTGCCGATAAGCTCTTCCTCCCCCGGAAGTCCCAGACGGCGGTGCTCCGCACCCACCGCCAGGATCACGCTGCGGCCCTCATAGCGCTCGCCGTCCTCCGAGTGGGCAAGCCACACGCCGTTCTCCCGCTTCAGCTCCGTGATCTCCGCCACATCGGTTTCCGCGTCCAGCGCCAGCGCCTGAGAGAGCATCCGCTCCGCCAGCTCCGTGCCGCTGAGCGAGGGAGCGCCCGGATAATTTTCCACCCGTGGCGCATTGGCGATCTGCCCGCCGAAGCCCTCCTTCTCCAGGATCAAAACGCTCTTCCCGCTTCTGCGGGCATAGATCGCCGCCGTCAGCCCCGCAGGGCCGCCGCCGACAATGAGTATATCATAAAGCATGGTCTTCCTCCGTTGATGAATCTTTGCCGTATTATACGGCAGAGCGCCGGAAATGTAAAGGGCGGATACCTCTGCGGGTGCAAGAGTCCCCTGCCCGAAAAAAATTTCGAAAAACCTCTTGACAGCTTTGTGTCATTGTGCTATTGTACTACTTGCCTAATACAAGATGACAAGGAGGAGCATATGGACTTTCACATAAAAGACGCCCGCCCCATCTGGCAGCAGTTGTCCGCGCAGCTGAAGCTGCGGATCGTCACCGGCTTTTATGCGCCGGGCAGCCGTTTCCCAGCCGTTCGGGAGCTGGCCGCCGAGGCCGGGGTGAATCCCAACACCATGCAGCGCGCCCTCACCCAGCTGGAGAGCGACGGGCTGCTGATCACGAACCGCACCGTCGGACGCAGCGTGACCACCGATGTCGGTGCGCTCTCCGCGCTTCGCTCGGAGCTGGCGGGAGAAGAGACTGCCGAGTATCTGGAGGCCATGGGTCGGCTGGGCTACGGCAGACGGGAATGTGCAGAGCTGATTCTGGAAGGAGAAAAGATATGAATCTGGTAGAAATCCACGGCCTGAGCAAGCGCTACGGCAGCATTCAGGCACTCGACAAGGCGGAGCTTACGCTGGAGACCGGCCGCATCATCGGTCTGGCAGGTCCCAACGGCAGCGGCAAGACCACCCTCATCAAGACCCTCAACGGTCTCATCTGCCCCGATGAGGGCAGCGTACTCATCGACGGCCATGAGCCGGATCGCTACACCCGCAGTATTCTCAGCTACCTCCCCGACCGGGACTACTTCGCCGACTGGATGAAGATCTCCGACATGATGGACATCTTCGATGACTTCTATGCCGACTTTGACCGCAGCAAGGCCGACGAGCTCTGCCGGACGCTGCAGCTGGATCCCATGCAGCGGATCAAGTCCCTGTCCAAGGGCACCCGGGAGAAGATGCAGCTGATGCTGGTCATGAGCCGCCGCTCCAAGCTCTATGTGCTCGACGAGCCGCTGGCCGGCGTTGACCCCGCAGCCCGGGAATTCATCCTGCACACCATTCTCACCAACTACAACGAAAACGGCAGCGTGCTCATCTCCACCCACCTCATCAGCGATGTGGAGCAGGTGCTGGACGAGGTCGTGTTCATCAAGGAGGGGCAGATCGTGCTCCATCGGAATGCCGACGATCTGCGGGCCGAGTCCGGCCGCAGCATCGACGAATGCTTCCGCGAAATGTTCCGCTACAGCGGCTGGAAGGAGAACTGACCATGTTCGGAAAACTGACAAAATACGAATTCCGCTCTTACTTCAAGAGTCTGCTGCCCGTGTGGTGCGCCGTTCTGGTGCTGGCGCTCATCAACGGCTTTACCCTGCCTCGGGGCGATATGGTGGGGGTGGACGGCGTCAACGCCTTCCTCACCTTCGTCCTGCCGCTGATGCTCTTCGTGATCTCCTTTGTCGTCATGGGCATTGTGACCCTTGTGCAGACCATTGAGCGCTTCTGGCGGGGTCTGCTGGGCAATGAAGGCTATCTGATGTTCACCCTGCCCGTGTCCCGCTCCCAGCTCATCGGCTCCAAGCTCCTGGTGAGCGTGACCGTGCAGCTCATCGGCGGCGTGGTGATCTGCCTCTCCGGCGTCATCCTCGTCCTGCTGCTGGGACGGGAGGAATTCCTGGAGGTGCTTTCTCAGGGTTTCGGCTTCATCGCTCAGGTCTTCCGGGAATACCCCGGCGAGAGCTGGACCGCCGTGGTGATCGTGCTGGAGGTCGTTGTCCTCGCCCTGCTGGGCATGGCCAACAATTCCCTGCACCTGTACGCCGCCATGTCTCTGGGTCACCTGAGCAAGAAGCAGAAGGTCGCCGTCAGCGTGCTGGCGTGGGTAGGTCTCAACGTGCTCTTCACCAACCTGACCATCCGCATCGGAGCGGGCGCGGCCAACTCTCTGCCCTCCTGGCTGATGGTGGAAAAGCTCGCGGACGTGGTGCCGCTGCTGTTCATCGCCATTCTCATCAGTGCCATTCACGACGCCCTTTACTGGGCGCTGACCGAACTGATCCTCAAGCGGAAGCTGAATCTGGAATAATTTTCTCCGCACACAACTGCAAAAAAGCAGGGGGGTCGAAAGGCACAGCCCTGTAAGGAAGTTTTTAAGTAGATTATGGGAGTGTTGCAAAATGAGAATTTTTGCAGGACTCCCTTTTTTTGACGAAGAAACAGGCGAAAACGGCAAAATGCGCTCCCAGATGTTGAAGGGGAAACATCTGAGAGCGCAATTATATTGACACCG
>JAGHSH010000236.1 GCA_018065965.1 Candidatus Apopatocola equi | reverse complement strand
GGAGCGGACATAGCCCATGGGCAGGTGCATCATATGGCCCACGATGGCGGCGTGGGCGATGCCGGCGGTGGAAGTACCCATGAGCACCTCGACCTGCGGATAGTGGGTTTTGATGATCTCCATCAGGCCGTTCTCCACGCTGTCGCGCACCTCGGGGGCGGTGAGGGTAAGACGGATATCGCAGTAAATGGGGCCGTGGATACCGCTGGCCCAGGGAAAGGGCTCCTCGGGACGGAGGATCACGGCGTCAATGCTCATCAGAGCCTTTGCAATCTGCTTTCTCATGTTCGTACTCTCCTTCTTTTATTCGGCGAACTCGCCCATGGCGCGGCGGTAGGCAGCCACGGGATCGGCATCGGCGGTGATGGGACGGCCCATGACAATAAAATCGGAGCCAAGCTCCTTTGCCCGGGCGGGAGAGGTGACGCGCACCTGATCCCCCGCTTCCCCGCCGGGGAAACGGACGCCGGGGGTAACGGTCAGAAAAGCTGCGCCGCAGCGCTCATGGACAAGAGGAGACTCCAGGGGGGAGCAGACCACGCCGTCCAGTCCCGCTTTGGCAGCGCACTCGGCATAGTGCATGACCACTTCGCTCAGAGGCTTCTTCACCCACTGATCCCGCTCCATGCTCTCCTGAGAGACGGAGGTCAGCTCCGTAACGGCAATGAGCAGCGGACGGCTGCCATCGGGGCGAGTAAGTCCCTCCAGAGCGGCCTGCATCATGTCGGTGGTGCCGAAGGCGTGGAGATTCACCATATCCACATCCAGCCGACTCAGCACCGCCATGGCCTTCTTCACGGTGTTGGGAATGTCGCAGAGCTTCAGATCCAGAAAAATGCGGTGACCCCGTTCCTTGATCTCACGGACGATCTGCGGGCCCTCGGCATAGAAGAGCTCCATGCCGATCTTCACAAAGGGCTTCTCCTCCGCAAAGCGATCCAGAAAGCTCAGGGTCTGCTCGCGGGAGGCAAAGTCGCAGGCTACGATAACTTCTCTTTTCATCTGTGGGCACCTCCGATAATATCTGTCAGATTTTCGATCCTGTATTGCTCCATGAGTCCCGGCAGCGCCTCGACAATGTTCCGGCACACAAAGGGATCCACCAGATTGGCCGCGCCGATCTGCACGGCGGTGGCTCCCGCCAGCATCATCTCGATCACATCCGCGGCGGAGCTGACGCCGCCCATGCCGATGATGGGGATGTTCACCCGCTCATAGACCTGCCAGACCATCCGCAGCGCCACGGGGAACACCGCAGGGCCGGAGAGGCCGCCGGTCACGTTGGCCAGAAGGGGCTTTCTCCGGCGGGCATCAATGCGCATACCCAGCAGCGTATTGATCATGCTGATGCCGTCTGCACCTGCGTCCTCGCAGGCGGCGGCGATGGACGCGATGTCGGTCACATTGGGGGTGAGCTTGATGTAGACGGGCTTTGTGCAGACCTTTTTCACCGCAGCGGTGACCTCCGCCGCTGCTTTGGGGTCGGTGCCGAAGCTCATGCCGCCGCCGTGAACATTGGGGCAGGAAATATTGACCTCGATGAGCCCTACCTGCTCCTGTTCGTCCAGTCTGCGGGCGGTCTCCACATACTCCTCCAGGGAGAAGCCGCTGACGTTGGCAATGACCTTCTTGCGGAAAAAGCGCTTCAGCTCCGGCAGCTCATGCTCGATGACGTGCTCCACGCCGGGGTTCTGCAGTCCCACCGCGTTGAGCATACCGGAGGCGCTCTCGGCGATGCGGGGCGTTTCGTTGCCGTAGCGCGCATGCAGGGTAGTGCCCTTAAAGGAGAAGGTGCCGAGGCAGTTGATGTCATAAAGCTCCGCGAACTCCGCGCCGTAGCCGAAGGTGCCGCTGGCGGGGATCACGGGATTGTCCAGCGTCCAGCCGGAAAGGTTCACCTGCGTGTTTACCATACGATCTCCTCCTTCACCAGCACAGGGCCGTCCTTGCAGATCCGTTTATTGCCGTATTTCGTTTTGCAGCTGCAGCCCATGCACGCGCCGAAGCCGCAGCCCATGCGTTCCTCAAAGCTGTACTGCCCGGAGGTAACGGAGGCGTTGTAAACGGCTTTAAGCATGGGCTCGGGGCCGCAGCAGCAGGTATGGGTGTAATCCAGCTTCCCGAGCACATCGGTGACAAAGCCCTTCGTTCCATAGCTGCCGTCCACGGTGGCAACATAGGTTTCCGCACCCAGCGTGCGGAATTCCTCCTCGTAGAAAATCTCCTGCCGGGTGTTGAAGCCCAGGATCATCACGGGCTTCACGCCCCGCTCCAGCAGTCTTTTTGCCAGCAGATACATGGGTGGTACGCCTGCGCCGCCGCCCATGAGAACGGGGCGCTCTCCGCAGAGCGTCAGGTCATAGCCGTTGCCCAGGCCCACAAGCAAATCCAGCTTTTCGCCGCTGTGCATACGGCTCATGGCCCCGGTGCCCTGTCCCACGACCTTGAAGATGAGGGTGAGCACATCGCCCTCCAGGTCGCACACGGAGATGGGGCGGCGCAGGTAGAAGCCGTTGAGGCGGATATTCACGAACTGACCGGGGGCGGTGATCGCAGAGCAGTCGCCCTGCAGCTTCAGCTCAAAGACCGTGGGGGCAAGCTCCCGGTTGGAGAGCAGGGTAAATACGCTTTCTGTCATTTCTTACTCCTTGTCAATGGTAGAGACGGGCAGGGTCATTTCCTCCAGCACGTCCAGCAGAACCCGGACGGTATCCAGCGCGGTGAAGAGGGTGACGTTGTTCTCCACGCTCAGGCGGCGGATCTGATAGCCGTCCCGGAGCTGATCCTCGCTGCCCGGGTCGCGGGTGTTGATTACATAGGCAATGTGACCCTGCCGCAGGGCGTTGGGGATATCCTCGCTGCCCTCGCTGATCTTGTCGAGTACGTGGGTACGGATGCCGTTCTCCTTCAGGAAGTTCGCCGTGCCGGCCGTGGCTTCGATGTTGAAGCCCAGATCGTAGAAGCGGCGGACAAGAGGCAGCGCCTCTTCTCTGTCCCGTGCGGAGAGGGTGACAAGAACAGTACCGTAATTCTGCAGGCTCATGCCGGAAGCCTGCAGCGCCTTGTAGAGAGCCCGGGAGAGGGTGTATTCATAGCCGATGGCCTCGCCGGTGGACTTCATCTCGGGAGAGAGATAGGCGTCCAGACCGCGGA
>JAGHSH010000021.1 GCA_018065965.1 Candidatus Apopatocola equi | reverse complement strand
CTGCGACCTGCTGCACCTCTGCGATCTGCGGGGCGGGAACGTTTTCCGGCAGAATCATGGGATCGTCGGGGCCCATACCAACCGCAGCACTCACACCCGCGGCGGCGTCCGCAATGGCGGCGGCAGCCTCGGAGGAGTCGGAGTTGATGATGTAGTTGCTGTCCATGCAGCCCACGATGCCGTTGTAGTTCACCTTGAACCAACTGCTGTCCTCGGTGGCAACGCCGATGACCGTCAGCGTAGCGCCCCGGGGAACCGTGGTGAGCAGGGAATAGCCCATGCCGGCCCCGCTGCGCATATTCAGCGAGGAGGCAGTGACCACGCCCTCGCAGCTGCTGCGGGCCGCGGCGGGCAAACAAAGGGCGGCGCTCAGAAGCAGCGCCAGAAACAGTGCGGTGATTCGTTTTGATCTTTTCATGGGTCGATCCTCAAAAAGGGAAAAATCTGTTTGTTTACTTCTGGGAGAGGGCGCGCTCCAGCCAGATGCTGGCCACGTCCATGGCGGCATAAAGACTGTCCTTCTCGGTTCTCTTCGTGACCCGATCCCGGCTCTTGACGTTGGGATCCGTCAGCTGCAGCTGGACGGAGACCTTGCTGGCCGCCTTCAGGGCGTCCTCCCCCTGCGCCTCCTCCAGAGGAGTTACAGGCTTGGTCTCAAGGATCTGAAGCATGATGATATACTTGTCGTCCATGCTGCCGTAATAAAGGATGTTGTCCTTGCGGCGCAGGGGACGACCCTTGTATTCCAGTACCTTCTTTTCGTTAGCCATATGATTTCACCTCAATCTTGTTACCAAAATGTAACACATTGTATCAGATTTGTCAACCCCTATGGGGAAAAATGCAGAATCTGGAAATTATGCGGAGACGGTCGACCCATAACCCGTCCCGCGCAAAAGCCCCATAATACCACAAAAAGGAATGGCCCTGCGGCCATTCCGCGGTGCGCCCGCTGGATGCGAGCGAACCCGACCCGACAGAAGAAGCTCTTTGCCGGGTCGGGAGAGAATACGATCAGTCCTTGACGGTTTCCACCAGGCCCTTGGCAAGACCGGCCACAGAGGCGATCTCGGAGGGAATGATGATCTTGGTGGCCTTGCCGTCGGCAGCGGCGGTGAAGGCCTCCAGAGAACGAAGCTGGATAACGGCCTGGGAGGGGGAAGCCTCGTTCATGATACGGATACCCTCGGCGGTAGCCTTCTGCACGGTGAGGATAGCCTCGGCCTCGCCCTGGGCCTCAAGGATCTGCTGCTGCTTCTTGGCGTCTGCGCGCAGGATGGCGGATTCCTTCTCGCCCTCGGCCTCCAGAATGGCGGCGCGCTTCTTGCCCTCTGCCTGCAGAATGGCCTCACGGCGTTCACGCTCGGCCTTCATCTGCTTCTCCATGGCGTTCTGGATCTCCTTGGGAGGCAGAATGTTCTTCAGCTCCACGCGGTTGACCTTGATGCCCCAGGGATCGGTGGCGTCATCCAGAATGGAGCGCATCTTGGTGTTGATGACATCGCGGCTGGTCAGGCACTGATCCAGCTCCAGATCGCCGATGATGTTACGCAGTGTGGTGGCAGAGAGATTCTCAATGGCTACCAGGGGCTGCTCGATGCCGTAGGTGAAGAGCTTGGGATCCGTGATCTGGAAATACACCACGGTGTCGATCTGCATGGTGACGTTATCCTCGGTGATCACGGGCTGCGGGGGGAAGTCGGCAACCTGCTCCTTGAGTGAGACGGTCTTGGCAATGCGCTCAATGAAGGGGATCTTGATGTGCAGACCCACGCCCCAGGTGGCGGAGTAAGCGCCCAGCCTCTCCACAACAACGGCCTTGGCCTGCTGCACCACGCGGATGTTCCGAACCAGAACGACCAGAATGAGAGCGATCAGGATGCCGAAGAAAATCAAACCTTTCATTTTCCAATTCCTCCAAAAATATCAGTTTTTCGCAGAGACTTCCGTCTCCCGAACCTGTTCCACAAAGAGCTTCACGCCGCGGATCTCCCGGACGATGACCACGCTGCCCTCCTCAATGGGCTCACCGCTGAGAGAGCGGGCAGACCAGATACGGCCGTCCAGCTTCACCTCACCGGAGGAGCGGAGATTGTCCACCGTCACGGTGACCACACCGCAGCGGCCGATGGAGCGGTCGGCATTGGTGGGCTGCCGGCGGGGATTGACATACTTTTTGACAAAAGTCCGGGTGGCGCAGAGGGCAAGCACCGACACGCCCAGAAACCAGAGCAGCTGCAGCCAGAACGGCCCTTTCAGCAGCGCACAGAGAGCGGCGGCCAGCGCACCGAGAGCAAACCAGACGGAGGTCAGCGCAAACGTTTGGGCTTCCACTACGAGAAAAGCGACCAGAGCCGCCAACCAAAACCAGACATAGAGATTCACTTGTCCAGCACCTCCTTTTCTCTCGAGGTTATACTATCACATTTTCGGGAAGCGTTCAATAGCATTCTCTGTAAATTATCTGTGAAGAGAGAAAAAAGAGCTTTACTTTTATAATTTAGTGTTATAGAATATGAAAAGAAAAACAAGGAAGAATCCGAGGTGAACAGCATGAATAAACATATACGCAAACCCAGAAATGTGGATATGTACAAAGCAATCCTGACGCTCAGGGACACCGATGAGCTCATGCGATTCTTTGACGATCTCTGCACGGTCACGGAGCTGCAGGCCATGGAGCAGCGCTATCAGGTCGCGGTTCTGCTGGACAAGGGGCTTATCTACAACGATATTCTCGAACAGACCGGCGCTTCCAGCGCCACCATTTCCCGGGTGAACCGCTCCCTCCAGTACGGGGCTGACGGTTATGCCACGGCCTTTGCCCGCCTGCAGGAGCAGGAGGGGAGCGAAGAGGGCACGGAGGAGGAATGAACGCCTACGATGCTCTGGCCAGAGATTACGATGCTCTGACCGCGGATATACCCTATGAGCAGCTGGCAGACTGGTACAGCGCGGCCCTGACCCGGAAGGGCGGGGCCGTTTCCACGCTTCTGGATCTGGGCTGCGGCACGGGTACGCTGACCCTGCTCATGGCGCAGCGGGGCTTTGAGCTGATCGGAACGGACGCCTCCGCCGAAATGCTCTCGGAGTTCCAGCAGAAGCTCTATGACCTGCCTGCACGGACGGTGCGGCCTATGCTCCTCTGCCAGCGGAGCGAGGAGCCTGATCTCTACGGCACCGTGGACGGAGCCTACTGCTCTCTGGACGGCATGAACTACCTGAGCGGGGAGGCACTGCCGGAGGTGTTCCGGCGGCTGCACCTGTTCATAGCGCCGGGGGGTATGCTGGCCTTTGACTTCTTCTCTGCCGAGCGGATGCAGCGGCTGGACGGGGAATGCTTCGTGGACGAGCGGGACTGCCTTCTCTGCCTGTGGCGGGCCTCTTTTGAGAACGGTACGCTGCACTACGGGCTCGATCTGTTCACGGAAACCGAGGACGGTCTCTGGGAGCGGGAGCAGGAAGAGCATGAGGAGTATTACCATAGCCCGGAGCGGCTCACGGAGCTGCTGACGGCGGCGGGCTTCGGCGACATCAGAATTTATGATGACGGCCCCCAGCATGAGCTGGCAGGCTGTATCTCACAGCGGAAAGGATATGAAAGACAGCTATGGGTGAAATCATCCGTGCGGTGTCCGATGAGGACTTTGTAAAAATTTCGGTGATCACGGCCCGGGATGTGGCGGAACGCGCCCGCCGGATCCACGGACTGCAGCCGGTGGGCACGGCGGCGCTGGGGCGGACGCTCTGCGGCGCGGCCATGCTGGGCGAGGTCATGAAGGAGGAGCGGGCACAGCTCTCCATCCGCGTCAACGGCGGCGGCCCTCTGGGTACGGTGCTGGCCATCTCCGACAGTGAGGGCAATGTCCGCGGCTATGTGGAGAATCCCGAGGTGGATCTTCCCATCCGCGAGAGCGACGGCAAGCTGGATGTGGGCGCCGCCGTGGGTCGGAACGGCCTGCTGACGGTCAGCCGGGATCTCGGCCTCCGGGAGCCCTACACCGGCTCTACGGAGCTGCACAGCGGAGAGATCGGCGAGGATCTGGTGGCCTATCTTACCGAGAGCGAGCAGCTGGGCGCGGCCTGCGGGCTGGGTGTGCTGGTGGATACCGACTGCAGCGTGAAGGCTGCGGGCGGCTTCATCGTGCAGCTGATGCCCTTTGCCCCCGAGGAGACCGTGGCGCAGCTGGAGGATAATATCTTCATGATGGATCAGCTCACCACCATTCTGGATGAGGACGACATCGAGGAGGTCATCCGGCAGGTGCTCAAGGATATTCCCTGGCACATCGTCGAGCGTCACAGCGTGGAATACCGCTGCGACTGCAGCCGGGAGAAGGTCACCCGGGCGCTGCTGAGCCTCTCCGACGACGATCTCAACGAGCTCACCGCCGACGGTGCGCCCATCGAGGTCAGCTGCCGCTTCTGCGACGCGATCTACTCCATCACCGCCGAAGAGATCCTGAAAATGGCGGAGGAATAAGGAATATAGAAAAGGGTTCGCTGCAGTTCGTCTCCGTGTCATTGCGAGGAGCGAAGCGACGCGGCGATCCGCATCCCCGCGGCACATGAAAAAAGGGAGTGTTGCAAAATGAGAATTTTTGCAGGACTCCCTTTTTTTGACGAAGAAACAGGCGAAAACGGCAAAATGCGCTCCCAGATGTTGAAGGGGAAACATCTGAGAGCGCAATTATATTGACACCG
>JAGHSH010000025.1 GCA_018065965.1 Candidatus Apopatocola equi | reverse complement strand
CGCTGGTGCAGGAGCTGGAGCTGAACGTGTTTGTGGACGGCGGCGACGGCTACGCCGATCTGGGTCTGGACAACACCTTCTCCTTTACGGCTGACGGCGCTCTCAGCGGTTACTATGACAACACCTGGCTCGCCATTGACGGACAGGAGGTCGCTTATTACCACATCGACTCCACCATCGACAACGACCGCTACACCATCACCGGCCGCGTGCCCGTACTGCTCAACGGCAGCCGCGCCGATCTGATCCTTGTGTTTGACAGCGAGAACCCCTACGGCTACATTGCCGGCGCCCGCTTCGGCTATAAGGACGGCGAGACCGACACCGTTGGCAGACTCACGGAACTGAATGAGGGCGATGTGATCGACTTCCTCTGCGATTTCTACACCTATGACGGAGAGTTTGACGACTGCTTTATGATCGGCGAATCTCTGATCTACAGCGGTGAGGAGCAGATCAGCAACGTGTATCTGAGCAATGACGCCGTTGCCACCTATCGCTTTACCGACATCTACAGCAACAGCTTCTGGACGCCCCCCGTGCCCATGAACTGAAAGAAGGACTGACTTCCGGGAGAAGTCAGTCCTTTTCATTATGTTTTACCAGTCGCTGTCCCAGTCAGAGCTGCCGCTGTCCCAGTCCCAATCACCGTCGTCATCCCAATCCCAGTCGTCGTCATCCCAGTCCCAATCGCTGTCCCAGGAGGACGAAGAGGAGGAAGAAGAGCTCCACGAGGAGGAGGTACCGGAGGAATCAAAGCGGCCGTTATAGTCGCTGTAGTAATCCGTGTCGGCAAAGTCGGTGTAGTAGACATCATCGTCATACACGCCGCCGGAATAATAGCTCTGCGCATAGTAGGAATGGAGCAGCTCCTCCGGGACGGTACTGACGGAGGACCAGCCGTCATCCGTATAGCTGTACCAGCCGCTGTCGGCGTCATTCTGCAGATGATAGTAGGTATTGCCGTTATAATCGTAATAGCCGGTGTCTACCTTGTTGCCGCTCTTCTTGTCTGAATAGGCGACCAGCCAGTCCTCATAGGCTTTGCTGCTTACCAGAGAGTCGGATTCACCGTCGTCGGAAAAGCCCGCACTCGTAAGATAGTTTTTGGCGCTGTGTTTGCGCCGGAGTGCACCGGGTACCTCGTCCTTTTCCAGCGGGCCCTGCCAGTCCCCGTCCAATCGGAACCAGTCCCTGTAGAAAACATCGTCCGGGTGGGTGGCGAAGGCATACTCCGTTGATTCATAGGAATAGCTTCCCGCCTGCGGCGGGTTGACAAACAGCTCGTCACCCAGCGCCCAGATGAGCGCGGCCGCAAGCAGCACCAGAGAGGCCCGGAAGGGGAAGAGAAAGAGACGCACCAGGCAGCCCAGTTTTCCGCCGTATTTCGGGAAGCGGAAGCGCCGTCTTTCCCGGGTGATGAGCGGCTCCTTTCCGGAGGCAGAGGGGACGCGCCGGGACTTGGGAGAAGCCACGGAGCTGTTCCTCTGCTTTGAAGTTGGAGATACGGCAGAGCCCGCAGGCATACTGCCCCTATGGATGGCATTGTTCTCCTTCTGGCGGAGGATCTCGTCCTTCAGCTTCGTATAAAGCTCGTTGACGGCATAAGCCTCATCCGTGCCGCTGTAGCGGACAGCCCGCTGTCCGTTATCCTTGTTTTTATAGACAACGACTTTCTTGCCCTCCCGATAAATGCCGAAGGCCCGGGGTGCTTTCGTATCAATGCCGATGAAAAACCGCGTCGTTTCATAGGGCGGGAGCTTGCGGAGCTCATACCAGCGCTGCAGCTCCTCTATGGTTTTCGGAGGTCCGCTCTTTTCCGCTGAGCGCTGCTCGTTGGGCGCGTCGCAGTGGGGGCATTTTTCCTCGCTCTGCTCATAGATGTTCCCGCAATATGGGCAGGTTATTTTCATTCTCCTCCTCCTTGCTTAACAGTGATCAGATACTTTCGAGTATAGCAGTTTTTCGGTGAAATGCAAGGAAGAGGAGAATCCGGAAGCGGCCGAAACGATAATTTACAGCAAACTGTCCAATTATTCTTTTCGGGATCCGTTGAATTTTATTTGATTTCTACACTCAATTTTCATTGACAAACGATTTGGTTCGTTTTATAATTACCACACTACTTTATGAAAGGACACCGCGACGATGATGAGCATTCGTTTCTTCTTCTCTTGCTCTTCTTCCTCTTCAGACTCTTCTTCTGAGTCTGCTTTTGTCGTGGGAAAAGTCCTTGAGGAAGTTGCATAAGCTCTGAGCCGGAGCCTGATTTGTTAACTTAGCCGGGACACCCCACGGGTGTTCCGGTTTTTTCATTATAGGAGGTATCATTTATGAAGCGCGTATATAATTTCTCGGCGGGTCCTTCCATGCTGCCGCTGCCGGTGCTGGAAAGGGCGCAGAAAGATCTGGTGGTCTACGGCGATGCAGGCTGCAGCGTGATGGAGATGAGTCACCGCTCCAAGCCCTTTGCCGCCATTATCGAAAACGCCGAGGCTTCCCTCCGCAGACTGATGAAGATTCCCGATGACTACGCGGTTCTCTTCCTGCAGGGCGGCGCCAGCATGCAGTTCTCCGAGATCCCCATGAATCTGGCCCGGCAGGGCGACACGATGCTCTATGCCGTCACCGGCAACTTTGCCAACAAGGCCATGCAGGAGGGTGCGCGCTGGGGCAACGCCGTGGCTGTGACCACCTCCAAGGCGGACGGCTTCCACCACATTCCCAAAATCACGGCGGATATGCTGGATCAGAACGCCGCGTTCCTCCACATCACCGGCAACAACACCGTGTTCGGCACGACCTACAACACGCTCCCCGAAACCGGGAAAGTGCCTCTGGTGGCTGACTGGTCCAGCGTCATTCTCGGCAAGGAGATCGATGTGGCCGCCCACGATTTCATCTACGCCGGCGCACAGAAGAACATGGGCATCGCGGGTCTGACCGTAGTCATCATGAAAAAGGCGCTGCTGGAGCGTGAGGTAGATCCCATCGTTCCCACCATGCTTCGCTACAAGATCGCGGCGGACAACGGTTCCATGTACAACACGCCGCCCTGCTTCGCCATCTACATGGCCGGTCTTGTTTTCGAGTATCTGGAGCAGGAGGGCGGTCTGGCCGTTCAGGAAGCGAAGAACCGCAAAAAGGCCGAGCTGCTCTACGGCGTACTGGACGCCTCCCCCATCTTCAAAAACGCCGTAGCCGAAGAAGATCGCTCCATTACGAACGTGACCTTTACCCTGCCCACGGAGGAAGAGACCAAGGCCTTCCTCGCCATGGCCGAGGGCCGCGGCATGACCAACCTCAAGGGTCACAAGGTCGCAGGCGGCTGCCGGGCTTCTCTCTACAACGGAATGCCCTACGAGGGTGTGGAGACGCTGGTCGAATGCATCAAGGATTTCGAGCAGGGTCTGCGGAAATAAGAACCGAAAACACTTAACCATATCAATCAAAAAATAATTTTAAGGAGATAAAACTATGTATACC
>JAGHSH010000111.1 GCA_018065965.1 Candidatus Apopatocola equi | reverse complement strand
TCTTGGGGGTGATCTCGTTGCGGAAGCTCTTGTCGATCTGGGCAATGCCGAAGGGGATCTTCCGGCGGGTGGTGCGCTGGACGTTATTGAAGTTCACGAAAATACCCTGAGCAGTCTCGGGACACAGATAGACCTCGGTGGTGTTGTCCTCGGTAACGCCGATGTGGGTCTTGAACATCAGGTTGAACTTGCGGATGCCGGTGAAATCGGTCTTGCCGCAGCCGGGGCAGGGGATCTGCTTCTCGTTGATGAAGTCCACCATGGCGTCGTTGGTCATGGCTTCCACCACAACGCCCTCCACGGGGTTCTCACCCAGCCAGTCCTCGATGAGCTTGTCGGCGCGGTGACGCATCTTGCAGCACTTGCAGTCGATAAGGGGGTCGTTGAAATTCACCACGTGGCCGCTGGCCACCCAGACCTGAGAGTTCATGAGAATGGCGCTGTCCAGACCCACGTTGTAGGGGTTCGCCTGCACGAATCTCTTCCACCAGGCCTTCTTGACGTTGTTCTTCAGCTCCGCACCCAGAGGGCCGAAGTCCCAGGAGTTGGAGAGGCCGCCGTAGATCTCGCTGGAGGGGTAGACATAGCCCCGGCCCTTGCAGAGATTTACGATCTTGTCCATGGTCTTTTCGCTTGCGTTCATGTTTTCTTCCTTTCCTCCGCGGCTGGCTGCCGCAGAATGGCAAAATAAATCAATAGAAGTTTATTATAAGTCGGAAAGCGAAAAAAGACAAGATGTAAATTCACCGATTATTCTTGACTATTAGGGCTTTGGGGCGTATAGTTCACCGTATATTTGCGGCTTTTGTCCGCAGACGGCCGGGAGAGAATCGCTCTGCGGCCGCATCAAATAAGGAGGTCAGCGGCCATGCCCTGTATTATTCCCGAAGGCTATTCGCCTGTGCTGAGCGTCTATGAGACCCAGCGTGCCATTGAATTCATCAAACAGAGTTTCCAGAAGAATCTGGGGTCGGCCCTGAATCTCAAGCGGGTCTCCGCCCCCCTCTTCGTCCCCGCCGACAGCGGTCTCAACGATGACCTGTCCGGCCGGGAGCGTCCCGTGGGCTTCGATGTGCCCGCGGTGGCGGGCTGCGAGTGCCAGGTGGTGCAGTCGCTGGCCAAGTGGAAGCGCTGGGCGCTGCGCCAGTATAACTTTTTCCCCGGCAAGGGTCTGTATACCGATATGAACGCCATCCGCCGGGATGAGGATACCCTTGATAACCTCCACTCGGTGTATGTGGATCAGTGGGACTGGGAAAAGGCCATCCTGCGCGAGGAGCGCACGGTGGGCTACCTGCAGGATACCGTGCGGCGCATCGTCAGCGCCATCTGCATGACGGCCGACGAGCTGGAATGGGAATTCGGCCGGATCCACAGCAAGCTGGATCGGGGGGTCTTTTTCATCACCTCTCAGGAGCTGGAGGATCGCTATCCCGACCTGACCCCCGGCGAGCGGGAAAATGCCATCACCCGGGAGCACGGCACTGTGTTCCTTATGCAGATCGGCAAGACCCTGCGCTCCGGCAAGCCCCATGACGGCCGTGCCCCCGACTATGACGACTGGGAGCTCAACGGCGATATCCTCTTCTACAACGACGTGCTCAAGCGCGCCTTTGAGATCTCTTCCATGGGCATCCGCGTAAGCCCCGAGAGTCTGGACAGACAGCTGACCCTCTCCGGGAAGGACGAGCGCCGGAGCCTGCCCTACCATAAGGCGCTGCTCGCCGGTGAGCTGCCCTATTCCATCGGCGGCGGCATCGGCCAGAGCCGTCTGTGTATGCTGCTGCTGGGCTGCGCCCACATCGGCGAGGTGCAGTGCGGCGTGTGGGATACGGAGACCCGCGAAATGTGCGCCAAGGCGGGGATCAACCTGCTCTGAGCCTTCAACAGCAAAAAAGGCACAGTCCCGTTTCTTTGGGACTGTGCCTTTTGCGTGCTCGCATAGCAAAGTGCTTGAAGTTACGTAGAATTCTTCTTTCTCGGATATGGCTTGACCTCATCGGTGAGCTCCAGTATATAATCCACGCTTGTTTCGTAGTATTCAGAGAGCGCAATAAGCACTTCTGTGGGGATGTCCCGTTTTCCGAGTTCATAATGTGAATAACAAACCTGTGAACAGCAAAGTACCGCAGCAATGTCTTTTTGCAAAAGGTCTCTGTCCTCTCGTAAATCGCGTATCCGTCTGTACATGGGCGATGAATCCTTCCGTCCGAATGATACAGACAGTATACGGATAACAAATTGTTTTATTGACAAATAAAACAATTTGGTCTACAATTGAGCTCGATAACAAGAAGGAGGTACTCCTATGAGGGCAAAAAAAGAAAGACAGACCCGGTTCTACGCGATTGTAACGGCGCTTACCCTGCTTTTTCTCCTGATTGGCTGCGGTTCCGCTGAGAAGCCCGAATCGACAGTACAGAAGAATGAACAAAGTGAGGCAGTTCAAATTGCACCGGCCGCAGAGGCTGTGGATGTCGACACAGAGACTGAGCCTGAAGTAATTGAGCCTGAAGCAGCTGAGGAAGAGGAAGCTCCGCAGATTACAAGCAAACCTGCTGAGAAAGAAGCATATTCTGTCGGAGACAGTGTATACGATGGAGATTTGGAGCTGGTCTATATTCGCTCCGGTGAGTATAAAGAAAAAAATGCCTACCTCCGTCCTAAAGATGGCAACAAGTATATTTTCCTGGAATTCGCTGCAATCAACCATTCCTCTTACGAAGACTACACCGTATCTGATTTTGATTTTGAGTGTTACGCAGGCGGTTATGCCTGTGAAACGTATTACGGAGGAGAGAATGACCTCTCATCATCTCTGTCTCCCGGCAGAAGCACCAGCGGTTTCCTCTATTACGAGGTTCCAAAGGATGAGGAGGAAATTGAGATTGAATACTCTGGCGATATTTTCTCCTCAAAGAAAATCAAGTTCCTCTATGAAGGTGAGATTTCTTCCGATTTCGAGATAGAGAAAAACACGGAGGCATCTGAGAATGCAATCCATGTGGGTGAGACGGTCGAAACTGACTCCCTCACGATTACGTACCTTTCCTGCGCGGTCGACAAAGGAAAATCTTATTCCAAGCCGCAGCCGGGAAAGCAATTTGTTACCTGCGAATTCGAGTTTCAGAACAAATCTGAATCAGACGAATCTGTTAGCTACTTCGGCTTTAAGTGCTTTGCGGACGGAAACAGCTGTGATCAGGAGTATTTCAGAGATGACGGACTTAGCGCTTCCATCTCTGCGGGAAGAAAAGCGAAGGGCACGGTGACCTTTGAGGTGCCTGTTGATGCCGAGGTCGTCGAAGTGGAATATGAGGTTGGTTTCTGGAACAAGACGACCCTCATCTTTGATGCAAAAATCAGCTAAGATACCGGATAAGCACTACAGATTTCCATACGGCACCCCCCCACTTTACAGAGTGGGGGGGGGTGCCGTAATGTCGCTTTCCTGTTCAACTCCCCTGCGGAGCGGGGACCGGAGCAGGCGTTCCCTTACCGGCGCAGCTCACATTGACCGCTCGCTTTTCTGAACTCCCAGCGCAGATAGTACCTGCTGTTTTCCCCGTCTGACTCTACCGTCTCGCAGGGATGCTGCCGGTTTAAGCGCAATATCGGCTGTTTTTTCCTGTCCGGAAGCAGAACCTCCGCCTCCCCGCCGGTAAGCCTGTCATCCAGAATAGCTGCAAAAATCCGCTGAGATGCCGGATAAGCACCACGAAATTTCATACTGCATAAAATCACCACTTTACAGAGCGGGGATTTTTTGCTATACTACCCCTACCCTATCGGGAGGAGATAGATATCTGTGAGAAGAAGACGTTACGATCCCACCATGGGCAACCGCGCCATGAACTTTCTGTACGGCACAGTGCCGGGACGGATCCTCATGCAGGGAATTCTCCGCTGCGGCGCACCCAAGCTCATGGCTGCCTATATGCATTCCCGCCTTTCCCGGCGCATGGTACCCCGCTACATCCGGCGCTATCAGATCCCCATGGATGATTTCCGCGGGCAGAAATACAATAACTTCGCCTCTTTTTTTATCCGCCGGAAGGACTGCCCTCTGG
Organism: Candidatus Apopatocola equi; assembly: GCA_018065965.1. Lineage (GTDB taxonomy): Bacteria > Bacillota > Clostridia > Oscillospirales > Oscillospiraceae > Apopatocola > Apopatocola equi. The sequence goes on along the minus strand of JAGHSH010000111.1, from coordinate 2,957 downwards.
AGGACAGCGACCCGAAGCACCTCGTCAGCCCCTGCGACGGTCTGCTCAGCGCCTTTCCCATTGAGGAAAACGGCAGCTTTTCCATCAAAAGCTCCCACTACCGGCTCTGCGATCTGGTGCAGGACGAAAAGCTGGCGGCGGAATACTACGGCGGCCAGTGCCTGATCTTCCGGCTTCGGGCCAGCGATTACCACCGCTATGCCTTCGCCGCAGACGGATACATAGGCGAGAACCACTACATCGAGGGGCAACTCCACAGCGTTCAGCCCATCGCCTGCGAGAAATACCCGGTTTACCGGCTCAACCGCCGCTGCTGGCATTTGATCGAGACCGAAGATTTCGGCCCGCTGGTGCAGATCGAGGTGGGCGCCATGGCCGTGGGCAGCATCGTCACCGAGCTGGAGAATGCGAAATGCGTCCGGGGTGAAGAAATGGGACACTTTGAGCTCTGCGGCTCTACCATCGTGCTGCTCATCCGCAAGGGAGAGGCACAGCTCCGCCCGGAGCTGCTCCGCGCTCTGGAGCAGAGCAGCGAGATCCCCGTGCACCGGGGTATGTGGATCGCCACCGCACTGCACTGAATGAAAAACGCTCAGAAAGGCAAACTGCTTTTCTGAGCGTTTTTTGTTTAGTTGTACCGCTTCTTTCTGCTGTACACGGTGGTTCCGATCAGAGCCGCGCCGCTGACGAGCAGAAGCGTGAGCCAAAGGAGGCTGTTGCCGGTATCGCCGGTAGACGGAACACCCGAGTTGTTCGTCCACTTCGCATAGAGCGTCCGGTCTGCGGTCACAACGGAATCAAAGTCATACTTTGCCGTGCAGGCAGAATCCGTGTACCATCCGCCGAAGGTAAAGCCCGTGGCCTTGGGGTCGACAGGCTTTATGGCCTTGCCGCCCTCCGGCACCAGCTGATTCGGGATCTGGGAGCCGTAGCCGTTCATATTGAAGCTCACGGTGTAGGGATTCTTAACGGTAAAGGCAGTGGAGGCGGTGCCGTCCTCGGATACGACGTCGATGATGTGTCTGCCGATGGCCAGCGTTTCCAGATAGGCAGGAGTGAGAGTGATCTTCGTGGAGCCTTCTTCAGCGGTGTAGCAGCTCTCCGCGAGTGTCACGTCATCCACCTCTACGCTGCTGAATCTCTTGAACGGAGCATCGGAGGTCACGGAATGGCCCTGGGTGCCGCCCTTCGTCCACTCGCCGTTGGCGCCGGCAATGATGGCGTAGGTGCTGCTCTTCACATAGCCGCAGACCGTGCAGGTGTTGCCCTCAAAGCTGTGATCTTCGTACACCGATTCCGGGCAGCGCAGACAGGCGCTCTTATGCTGCTGCTCATCGTGCTGCTCCCAGTCTCCGGACGGATCATGTCCGAGAGCCGGGCCGAGTACTTGGTGGCATCTGAGGCAGATGGAGGAGTTAGTGCAGCCCGCAGCAGCCTGAAGATGGGGGAGGGGGTCACCGATAAACTGATGGCAGTTCATGCACAGGCTGGCTCTTTCACAGGTCGCTTCCGATAAGACGTGGGGGATGGTCTCGCCCTCTGCATGGCATCTCTCGCAATAACCGGGCTCTGTGCAGCTTACCGGAGCGATCCAGCTGTGACCGCGAGGACGACCGACCGTGAAGGTTTCGGTGTCACTGGCCGCGCCGCAGTTGCAGCTCTTGTAAAACACGCCAGGCTCCTCACAGGTGGCCTCGCTCTTGAGATACCTTTCGGCCACGAACTCCCGGGAGTAGTCGTGGCTCTCCGTAACAGATTTGCCACAGTCGGCGCATTTGAACGAATGCGTACCGTCGCCGTTGTCCTCGTAATCTGTGGGCCTGGGGGTGTGCTCATAGTAAACCGTGATACCCTTGAACGCGACAGCTGAGCTGAAGCAGAGAATCTTCAGACGACCCGCATCAATATTTTTCACATGAACGGTAGTATAGTTCTCAACCGGGCCGGTTTCTTCTTTCACACCGCTGCTGTAATCGACATAGGCGTAATTCAGCCCGTACCTACCAATGCAGGCATCGATCGCTGTAATCATGCAGCATTGGTTTTTCGCTGCCAGAAGAATGTCGGAACCACCCTCCTCGACATACCAGCCCATATCATCTACTTCCGCAGTAGTAAGGGTAAAGCATTCACTTTCAGCTGTCGTTTCTTGATTCCACTCAATCACTTCACTGCCGCCCTCTGCCGCGGACGCCGGGATGCTCAGGCAGGGCACAAGACTAAGCACCAGAGCAAGCGCCAAAAGAACAATGGGAAATCTCTTCTTCATTGCGTGTTCCTCCCTCAAAAATGCAGGGTGAATATCCTCTTGTGATAATCCACCTTGGTCAAATACACATTAAATCATACTCTTTTCTATTAGTCAAGCAGTATGCAAAAAAAACGGTTTTATATCTGCCGGGGCTTACGCGTGTCCGGGGGATCATTTCAGCCGGACGGTGTATTTCATCAGCAGGCCGGAGGGATACCACTCCTCCTTGGCCTTCCGCAGACCGGGGATGCCCATGTCCTCCTCACGGTTCAGAGTAAGGAGAGCGGGATGCTCCCGGCGCAGCTGACGGGCGGTCTCCCGGGCAATCATGGGATAGGCGCCGGGAACGCTGCTCTCGGCCTTTTCAAAATGGATGACGGCGGTGTCGGCACTGAGCTGCTCCGCCACGCTGAAGGCGATGAGCTCCCCCTCGGCAAAGAGCAGGGTACCCTCCAGCTCCAGCGCCTCCCACCGGGTAAAGGCGGCAGACAGGGCGGTGCGCTCGTCCTCGCTGTCCTCCCGACCCTGCGCCCAGCGGTCGAAGAAGGCAAGGCAGAGGGGGAAGTCGGCGCGCTGCAGGGGGCGAGCCTCCCAACTGTGGGCCGCTTCAAAGCGGTTGCAGAAGTTGCGCTTCCCGTGGAGTTTCTTCCCGGCGAGGGTGGCAAAGGCCTCCAGCGAATAGAGATAATCGGCGTTGCCCCGATCC
>JAGHSH010000060.1 GCA_018065965.1 Candidatus Apopatocola equi | reverse complement strand
ACCATCTCCATGGAGTTCATGCCCGAGAGAACGCACAGGATCTCGCTCCGATCCCACTGCCAGTGCAGACCCCATTCCGCCGGGGTATAGCCACGGGGGCTTGCCTCGCAGACCTTCTGGGCTTTCTCCGGCAGGTTCACCAGCTTGCCGCCGCGGAGAGGCTCCATGATGATCACCGGAACGCCCTTTTTGCCCGCCGCCTCCAGACCGCGCCGACCGGCCTGGGTGTGCTCGTCGAGATAGTTGTACTGGATCTGACAGAAGTCCCAGTCATAGGCGTCCAGCAGCCGGAGGAACATATCCGTGTCGCCGTGGTAGGAAAAGCCGATGCTGCCGATGCTGCCGTCGGCCTTGTGCCGGGCGATCCAGTCCTCAATGCCCAACGAGCGCAGCTTTTCCCACTCCGCATAGTCCGTGAACATATGCATGAGGTAGTAGTCGATGCGGTCGGTCTGCAGCCGCTTCAGCTCCTCCTGAAAGGTCTTTTCGACCTGCGCGAGGGAGCGCATCAGGTACTGGGGCAGCTTGGTGGCCAGCTTGATTCTGTCCCGGACGGCGTTTTTGGATAGAATGGTGCCCAGACATTCCTCGCTGCCGGGGTAGACATAGGCGGTGTCAAAATAGTTCACGCCCAGCTCAATGGCGCGGAGAACCTGCCGCTCGGCCTGTTCATAGTCGATGCCCGCTCCCTTTCTCGCAAAACGCATGCAGCCGAAGCCCAGCTGCGAGATCTGATTGCCGTATCGGTCGGTTCTGTAGTTCATGGATGCTCCTCCGAAACAGTTATTTCAAGGGCTATTGTAACGAATTTCCAGTTATCTGTCAATCGGAATGGAGGGAAAGAAGAAATCCGAACCCCTGACCGATTGGTCTAAGGTTCGGATTATCTTGTTTGGTATGGATTTTCTATGCTCTCAGAGAATGCCTAATCATGAAGTGCTGTTTTTTCCCCGGGAACAGAAAGACGAATATCCGTATAGTATTGATTATACTGAACAGTGTACGCTGATGATGTAATTACACTTGATTGCTGCCTCCTTTATGCTTAGTGCTTGCTAAAGCTTTCATAATGTAGTATGATTGTTATGCCCAACAAAGAGAAATGGAGGCATTAATTATGAACATTGCTTCAACATTAGAAGAATATGTTGCAATAAGGTCTGGTGTTTTCAAGTTGGATACTACAGCGATCTTTATTCCTTATATTGTATACCTAATTGATCGCAATAAATATGATTCGTTAGAAGATGCCGACAGAATCCTTACGGATTTTGCCACCCAATATAATTTTACATTGGATGAAATGGTATTTCGAAATCTGTTGTCACATATTATACAATCAGAGTTTGTCTATCAGGACCTGGCCAGCAAAACGTTTGTTTCCAATACCCAAAAAATAAGAACTCATAGCTTTTCGGAATTCACCAAAGAAGCATTATCCAGTTTTGAATCACTAAAAAGGAAATGCAATGAGTATCTTACAACCGAAATAGGGATTCCTGCTCCTTCGGAAGATGAATTAACTGATGCTGTTTTCCACTTAATACAAAGTGTATGTGATACTGCCACCTATGGGGGAGAAGGTGGAGCAAAGACTACAGCCAATACCGCATACAAAGTTGCACTAAACGATTTCGTTTTATATGCTGAAGCGAACTGCCCTGAAATTGTTGACGAGATTAACAAGCTTGCTGTTAGTGACATTCTTTGGCGCGTGGTGTCCTCCGGAGAGGAGCACAACATTTCGTTTCGTAACAATGCAAGTATTTTTCTGGATACACGCTTTGTCTTAAGATTGATGGGGTTAGAGGGCGAATATTGGGAGCGCCTTACCAAAACGCTTGTCGTACAGATTAAGGAAAGAGGAGGTAGGTTAGTTCTCTTTGATCATGTAAAAACTGAGATAGAGCAAATAATCCGAAATGCGCAGAGCATTTGTAAATCAAGTAAGTTTGATATAGCAAAGGCAAGTCGGGTTGCTAAAGAGTTCTACCGCAATCCAGCCAAATACACTGATGTGTACATCTCTGAATTACTTTATGACCTGCTACACAATTCAGAGGATGCATATAATTTTGTCATTGAGGAACATGACTATGATAGTGAAACCGATCAATTTCAAATAGATTACCATGAGCTTAAGGATAATGTAATTCAAGAGTACAAAAAAGCCAATCCTCAATTTGATGAATCGGAGTGCGATGATAGTATTGAAGTTGATGTAAGGTCAATCACCATGTGCTATCGTGCCAGGGGAGATTTCTCTACAGACAGGGTCGACGATATTACAGTGTTATTTCTTACAACCAACACAGCAATTCTCAGAGCAGCTCAAAACACAAAGGGTAATGAAGTAGCGGCTGGGAAAATGCCAATTGGAATGACAGCGGAATATTTGTCAACTTTTTTATCCCTTGGAGAGAGGATAGATTATCTTCAATCGAACAGGGTCCTGATGCTCGCGTATTGTTATGGTGCAGTTCAACCGACCAAAACAGAGATTCAGGAATTTGTTCAAGCTCTTAATACCGAAAGGAAAGCTAAGAAATATTCTAAAGACAAGGTTTCTTACTTAAAGCAGAGCCAGACTTTTGCTCGCCTGTATACCATCAATGAAAAACTGCCTGTTACTTATAGAAAAACCCTTGAGGAATTAGAGCACACCAGAGTAAATGAGATCCGAAAAGAAAATGAAACCCTTCAACAAAAGGTTGAAGATCGCGAAGTGATTATTGAGGGTTTACGCGGAGAGAACACAAACTTGCAAAAAGAAGTGACGAGACTTACACAAGCAATCGAAGCCAGGGATAATGCTGAACAAGATCAGCGGAACAAAGCAAATGAATTCGCCGAGACCGTAATACAAAAATGCCAAAAATATCTCACAACAGCAATCGGTTTTATTATTACAGCGATACCGTTTGTATTGGATAGGTTGATACCAGCAATTAAGTGGGATTGGATTGCCTCGTTTTGGACTAATACCGGATCGACAATCAATTTGTTGGTTTTTATCACAGGATGCTTTGTTCTGCTAATTAGCTGGATAATGAAATGTCAAAAAATACAACAAGGGCTCAAGTCTGTGCTTGTGTTTTGCTATTTGTTCATAAAATCAAATAAAGCAAAGTAATAAGGAGCCGTGCAGCGATGCACGGCTCCCAAGCTATCAATACGATATAGCTTTCAGATAAACAAAAAATCCGAACCCCTGACCGATCGGTCTGAGGTTCGGATCGTCTTGTATTGGTGGAGGCGAGGGGAGTCGAACCCCTGTCCGAAAACACTTCAAAGGGAGCTTCTCCGGGCGCAGTTGCTTGTTGCGGGATTCTGCATCCCTGTTCCCTTCCCCGGCGGACAGACAACAAACCCCCGGCTCAGGTAGCTTCATGATGCATGGTGCGCTCAAAGCTTTGCGCACGCACGTCCGCCTCTGATCGACGCCTCACACCCGGGCCGAGGCACTCCCGGGGGAGACGGGTCACGGCTTAGGCCGCGGCCAGAACGACGTTATCGTTGTTCTTTAATTTATAATTGCCCATTTTATGGATGGTAGGCGCATCCGCCCGCTACTCCAATCTCCGCGTCCCCGTCGAAACCGGGACGCCCCCATATGAGGCCGCGCTCAGCGCGGCCGTGAAATCCGCTTTCGCGGGAATTTCTTACATGTGCTTGGGCTCGGGATACTCCACGCCGAAGGTATCCACGGTGACGGTCTTCATGACCTGGGGCTCCAGCGGCTTGTCGTTGACGCCGGTGCGGCACTCGGCAATGCGGTTCACCACATCCATGCCCTCGATGACCTTGCCGAAGGCGGCATAGTCGCCGTCCAGATGGGGGGCATCCTTGTGCATGATGAAGAACTGGCTGCCGGCGCTGTTGGGCGCGTAGGCACGGGCCATGGAAAGCACGCCGGGGCCGTGGTGGAGCTTGTTCTGCACCAGATTGGAGCGGAACTCGCCCTTGATGTGGTAGCCGGGGCCGCCGGTGCCGTTGCCCTTGGGATCGCCGCCCTGGATCATGAAGCCCTTGATGACCCGGTGGAAGATCAGGCCGTTATAAAAGCCCTTGTTGATGAGAGAAACGAAGTTATAAACACTCTGGGGAGCAATGTCGGGATACAGCTCCGCCTTGATGATGCCGCCGTCGGCCATCTCGATGGTAACAACAGGATTGGACATTATCGGTAATTCCTTTCTTTCATGGTTCTGTCAATGTCGCGCTTGGCCTGCCTGTCCAGCTCGCTCTCGCGCTTGTCATAGAGCTTTTTGCCCTTGCACAGCCCCAGCTCCACCTTCACCCGACTGTCTTTGAAATACAGCGAGAGGGGAACGAGCGCCAGACCCTCCTGCGCGAGCTTTTCGCCCAGCTTGACGATCTCCCGGTGGTGCATCAGCAGCCGCTTGGGACGCATGGGATCCTTATTGAACAGGTTGCCCTTTTCGTAAGGGGATATGTGCAGACCTCTGGCCGTGAGCTGACCGTCCTTGACGGTGCAGAAGCTGTCCTTCAGGTTCACGGCGCCCTCCCGGACGGACTTGACCTCGGTACCGAAAAGCTCGATGCCGGCTTCAAAGCGCTCCAGCACATAGTAGTCATGAAAGGCTTTTTTGTTGGCCGCGATCTGCTTGGTGCCTTTTTCTCTGGGCATGAGCTTCACCTCCCCGGTTCATTCTGCCTTTAGAGCGGGGCATATTATACCACACTCCGAAGAAAGAGTAAAGAATTATTTTTTGCCTCTTACCAGCGTATGGGCTCGGAGAGCAGGGCGTTGACCCGGGAGAAGGGACGGGAGCCGAAAAAGCCCCGGTAGGCGGAGAGGGGACTGGGGTGGGCGGAGAGCAGCACGGGGGTGTCGGGGGGCAGCAGAGCCGCCTTTTTTCCGGCGTAGCCGCCCCAGAGGACGAACACGGGCTTTTGGGGCAGCGAGGCCGCGGCGAGGATCACCGCGTCGGTGAGCTTCTGCCAGCCGAAGGAGGCGTGGCTGTTGGCGCGGCCCTGCTCCACGCTCAGGGTGGCGTTGAGCAGCAGCACCCCCTGCTGCGCCCAATCCGTCAGATCGCCGCCGGTGCGGACGACGCCCAGATCGGATTCCAGCTCCTTATAGATATTGCGCAGGGAGGGCGGCAGCGGCGTGCCGTCCGGCACGGAAAAGGCCAGCCCCATGGCCTGATTGGGCTCGTGGTAGGGATCCTGCCCCAGAATCACGCAGCGGGTGCGCTCCGGCGGGGTCAGCCGCAGAGCGGTAAAGAGCTGCTCCCGGGGCGGATAGACTGTGGCGGAGGCATAGGCCGCCTCCACGGAGGCCAGGAGCTTTCCGTAATAGGGCTTGCTCCGCTCGCCCTCCAGCAGGGCGTTCCAGCCGTAAAAGTCGAAATCTTTCATAGCACACTCAGAAGCCGGACCGTGCCGGGAATGTCGATGCTCTCGGGGCAGAGCTCCGCGCAGTGGGCGCACTGGAGACAGAGCTTCGGATTGCGGGCAAGGGAGGCATACAGCTCCCCGCTCCGCTCGCCCGTCCGTCGGTAGAGATTATAAGCCTCCATCAGAAAGGGGATGTCCAGCCCCGACGGGCAGTTCAGCGTGCAGCTGCCGCAGCCCCGGCAGGGCACGGCGCAGTCTTTGTTCATAGCTTTTTCCTCATAAGAAAAGCCGGGGCCGCGGAGGCCCCGGCTGAAATGTCCGGTATCTTACTGAATGTTCAGCGCATCGGCATAGGAGATGATGGCGATGTAGCTGCGGCCGATGCCCAGCTCCAGCTCGCTGCCGTCGGCGCGGTAGTAGCGGAAGCAGTCCTCATAGCCGTTGTGCTTCCAGGTGATGGGCTCCTGCTTGCCGTTGCAGCAGAAGATGCCCTCGCCGCCGGCGTTCTGCAGGGCGATGGAGGCCAGACCGCTCTCATCGGCAATGCCGGCGCGCAGGAAGATGACGTTCTTGAAGTAAACGGGCTCGTTGGTGTCGCCGTCCACATACTGGGTGCCGCCGTACTGGCTCATGATGTAGGCGGACTTGTCGGCGTCAAAGCGAAAATCGCTCTCCTTGCTGCAGAAGAACACGGCCATGCTCTCGGCGCTGCCGCCGGTGGGCTGCACATCGGCGCTGAAGCGGAGACCGTAGTCCTTCTCGCCCTCGTGCTCGGTGCGGCGGCTGTTGTCGGACAGGAACTTGTTGAGGTTCTCCAGGGTGACAAAGCCGGTGTGCTCGGTGGCGCGGTCGGCGCGGGCGGGATCGCGGTAGGAGTAGGCGGAGGCGTTGCCCACAAAGTCCACATCGTCGCCGCAGTAGATCTCATAGATCTTTTGGGCACCGGCGGTGCTGGCGCCCCAGTGCACGAAAATGGCGTCGTAGCTCTTGGCGACCTCGGTGTGGTAGGGACGGGCAGAGCGGATAGAGCCGATGCGGTCAATGCCGGGCTCCTGGGGATAGATGGCGGTCATGCGGGTGATGCCTTCCTCCGGCATCTCATAGATGATGGAGGCAGCGGAGATGCCGCACTGGGGGAGAGCCTGCTGATGGTTGTTCATCTGCACGGCAAAGGGACGCTGGGCGGCGATGTCCTTCTCCACCGCTTCGCCGGTGAGAGGATTAACGGGGCCGGCAGCGACCTCGACCTCGGGGGTGGGCTCAGGGGTAGGCTCGGGGGTGGGTTCGGGAGTAGGCTCGGCCGTGGGCTCGGGCGTGACCTCCTCAACGGGCGCCTCGGTGGGGGCGGCCTCGGGAGTCTCGGTGCGCTTGCTGCAGCCGCTCAGGCACAGCAGAGCGATGAGGAGCAGAATGCTCAGAAGTTTGACAGATTTTTTCATAACGGTCCTTTCCTCTTTCTTCAGGAAAAATTGATGCTGACATTCTACAACACAACAGGATTATTGTCAACCGATTCCGGAGGAAAATGGGAAAGAGGCAAAAAAGCGCATGAAAAGGCCGGAATTTTGTCAAAAATAATTTCGCAAGACTCTTGCGTATCCGGTCAGTATATGTTAGAATACACCGAATCTGAATTGGAGTCGGACGCAAGTCCTCCAAAGCAAGATCTATTTTGACCGCCTCTCCGCTGCTGCGGGAGGCTGAGGCCACACGGACAGCCGGGTCGAATGCCGAAACCGCCGCGTGATGCGGCTGGCAGCCGAAGTGCTGCCTTATTGATTGAGTTCAAAGCTCAAGTTTTATAAGTTGGTACCTTATAACCAATGCCCAGCGGCATCAAACTTGTGAAATGGTCAATAAGAGTAGGTTAAGTTCTTGCTAAAACGACTCTAAAAACCAGTGGAAGCTCCGGGATCCTTCTGCGGAGTTTCCTTGCAGGCGTCATGTCACGGGACATGGCGCTATATTTTTTTGCGGGGAGCTTTCGGGGAATGGATAAAATCATCGAGCTGAAAAACATCACCAAATCCTTTGACGGGGAGGTCGTTCTCGACTCCATCAATCTGGATGTGTACGACAACGAATTTCTGACGCTGCTGGGCCCCTCCGGCTGCGGCAAGACCACCATGCTGCTCATCATCGGCGGATTTGAGGAGGCCGACGCGGGCGATGTGCTCTTTCTGGGCGAGCGTATCAACGATGTGCCGCCCCACAAGCGCAACATCAACACCGTGTTTCAGCGCTATGCCCTCTTCCCGCACCTGAACGTGTTTGACAACGTGGCCTTCCCCCTCCGGGAGAAGAAGGTGCCCAAGGACGAGATCGAGCGGCGCGTTCACGAGATGCTGGATCTGGTGGCGCTCACCGGCTTTGACAAGCGCTCCGTGACCACTCCCTCCGGCGGTCAGCAGCAGCGTGTGGCCATTGCCCGCGCATTATCTCCCATCCCCGGGTGGTGCTGCTGGACGAGCCCCTGGGCGCACTGGATCTCAAGCTCCGCAAGGATATGCAGGTGGAGCTGAAAAAGCTCCAGAAGGCCACGGGCATCACCTTCATCTTCGTGACCCACGATCAGGAGGAGGCTCTGAGCATGTCCGATATCATCGTGGTCATGAGCGAGGGCTGCATCCAGCAGATCGGCACTCCCATCGACATCTACAACGAGCCCACCAACGCCTTTGTGGCGGACTTCATCGGCGAGAGCAACATCCTTGACGGCGTAATGCTCCGGGATGAGCTGGTGAGCTTTGCCGGGCAGAGCTTCGTCTGTGTGGACAAGGGCTTCGGCCTCAACGAGAGCGTGGACGTGGTGGTACGGCCCGAGGACGTGGACATCGTACCCCCCGAAAAGGGCATGCTCCGGGGCGTAGTCACCTCCGTGACCTTCCTGGGCGTTCACTATGAGATCATCGTGGATATCGACGGCTTCAAGTGGATGATCCAGACCACGGATTTCGTGGATGTGGACGAGCAGGTGGGGCTGTATATTGAGCCGGACGCCATCCATATCATGAAGAAGTCCAAGTATTCCGGCATGTTCGGCGATTACTCCTCCTTCTCCAATGAGCTGGACGAGCTCTCCGACGCGGAAAGCGAGAGCGTGGAGCATGAAGACTAAGGCCACGCGGCTGCAGCGGCTGCTTCTCTACCCCTACGGCCTGTGGGCGATCCTCTTTATCGTGTTGCCTCTGGCCTTCATCGCCTACTATGCCTTTACCGACAGCTCCTTTGCCTTTACCACCGAGAATATCACCCGCTTCTTCACGGCTACCTCTTCAGTGACCGCCGGGGACGGCAGCGTGAGCGAGGTGCGCACCTACCTGCTGATCTTTGCCCGCTCTCTGAAGCTCGCCGTGATCAGCACCCTTGTCTGTCTGCTGCTGGGCTACCCTGTGGCCTACATCATCTCCCGCTGCGACAGCAGACTCCAGAGCAGTCTGATCACCGTTATCATGATCCCCATGTGGATGAACTTCCTCATCCGCACCTATGCGTGGATGACCATCCTGCAGGATACCGGCATCCTCAATTCCGCCGTTACCGCCCTGGGGCTCCGCCCCTGGCATATCATCGGCACGGAGGGCGCCGTGGTCATCGGCATGGTATACGACTACCTGCCCTACATGATCCTGCCCATCTACTCCGTGCTGGCAAAGCTGGATGTGAAGCTCATCGAGGCCGCCCGGGATCTGGGCTGCAGCGGCGCGAGCGTCCTGCGCCGGGTCATCTGGCCCCTGAGTCTGCCCGGCGTGCTCTCCGGGGTGACCATGGTGCTCATCCCCTCTGTGAGCACGTTCTATATTTCCCAGAAGCTGGGCAGCGGCAAGTTCTTCCTCATCGGCGACGCCATTGAGGGACAGTATGTGGCCAACAACCTGCACTTTGCCGCCGCCATCGCCTTTATCATGATGATCGCGCTGCTGACAGCCATGGCGCTCCTGCGGGCGCTGGCCGACAGAAAAGCCACGGGAAGGAGCTGAGAGTATGAAAACTGCCTCCAAGATCTATATGACACTGGCGTTTGTTTTCCTCTTTGCGCCCATCGTCATCATGCTCATCTTTTCCTTTAACGAGGCCAAGAGCCTTTCGGTGTTCTCCGGCTTCTCCCTGAAGTGGTACCGGGAGCTTTTCCGGGATCGGGAAACGCTCAAGAGCGTGAAGAACACGCTGGTGCTGGCAGCCTCCGCCTCCGGTATCTCCACCCTCATGGGCACGGCTGCCGCCGTGGGTATGATGAAGCTCCGCAGCCGGCGTATGCGCAAGGCGGTCGACACCGTGACCAACATCCCCATGGTGAACCCGGATATCATCACCGGCATTTCTCTGATGCTCATGTTCGTGTTTGTGGGGCGGATCTTCGGCTCGGCCACCTCTCTGAGCTTCGCCACCATGCTCATTGCCCACATTACCTTCTGCCTGCCCTATGTGATCCTGCAGGTCATCCCCAAGCTGGAGCAGATGGACCCCTCCCTCTCCGAGGCGGCCCGGGATCTGGGCTGCACGCCTCTGCGCGCCTTCTTCCTGGTGGAGCTGCCCGAGATCCTGCCCGGTATCCTCACCGGCGCGATCATGGCCTTCACCCTTTCGCTGGATGACTTCGTGATTTCCTATTTCACCGCGGGCAACGGCTTCCAGACGCTGCCGATCCGCATTTACGGCATGACCAAGAAAACCGTGACCCCCAAAATGTACGCGCTCGCCACCCTCATCTTCTTCGCCATTCTCTTCCTGCTGATCCTCAGCAACGTGGCGGAGCGAAAAGGGGAAGAAAAGTAAGTCCATACCAAAACTGATATAAACAGGAGGAACCACCCATGAAGAAAACCGTTTCCCTCATTCTCTGCGCGGCCCTGCTCTGCTCCGTGCTGCTGCTCTGCGGCTGCGGCGACAAGGCCGAAACGCTGACGCTCAATGTCTATAACTGGGGCGAGTACATCTCCGACGGCAGCGAGGACTCCTTCGACACCGTCGCGGGCTTTGAGAAATGGTATGAGGAGACCTACGGCGTGAAGGTTCATGTGAACTACGACACCTTTGCCTCCTGCGAGGATATGTACGCCAAGCTCTCCGCCGGTGCGGTCAGCTATGACGTGATCGTCCCCTCTGACTACATGATCGCCAAGCTCCGGGAGGAGAATATGCTCCTGCCCCTGAACTTTGACAACATCCCCAACTACAAGAACATCTCCGAGGACTTCAAGGGTCTTTACTACGATCCCGACAATGCCTACACCGTGCCCTATACCTACGGTGTGGTGGGCATCATCTACAACGCCAATGCGGTGGATGAGGCCGATGCCGGTTCCTGGGATCTGCTGTGGAACGAGAAGTACGCCGGCAGCATCCTCCAGTTCAATAACCCCCGCGACGCCTTCGGCACCGCCGTCTACAAGCTGGGACAGGATGTGAACTCCACCGACCGCGCCGACTGGGATCGGGCCGCCGAGGAGCTGAAGGCTCAGAAGCCCCTGCGCTACGGTCTTGTGATGGATGAGATCTACAATCTGATGGAGTCCGGCGAGGCCGCTATCGGCGCTTACTACGCCGGTGATTACTTCACCATGCTGGATGCGCAGGCGGAGGACGTGGATCTGCGTTTCTACTACCCGGAGCCCACCAACGCCTATATCGACGCCATGTGCATTCCCTCCTGCGCCCAGAACAAGGAGCTGGCCGAGCGCTTCATCGACTATATGCTTTCCGAGGAGCCTGCCATTGCCAACGCTGAATACACCTACTACGCCAGCCCCAACCGTGTCGTTTTCGAGAGCGAGGATTACCGGGAGGAAATGGGCGAGGAGGTCATGGAGATCCTCTATCCCGAGAGCGGCGACTTTGCTGCCGACTACAACGCCTATGCGTACCGGAATCTGGATGCCGCCACCCTGGACTATATCAACACTCTCTGGGAGAGCATCAAGATCGGCTGATCCCGTTTCCCGGGCGGCAGGGTGCAGCCCGTCTATCTGTTTTCGCAGGAGACCACCATGATGAAAAAACGCTTCCTCATCACCCTCTTCATACTTCTGCTTCTCTCCGGCTGTACGCGGCAGGAGACGCTTCCCCCCGCCACTCCCGCTCCCCCCGCGGAGCCTGCAGAGGAACCGGCTCCCGTTACGGCGGTGGTTCTCTCTTCTCTGGTGGCTGACAACCGCACTGCCTACCGGGGGGAGAGCGGCCTTTTTCCCGATTACATCGTTTTGCGCAACGACGGCTCCGCAGCGGAGAAGCTCGGCGGGTACCATCTCTCTCAAAAGGAGGGAAAACTGCGCTACGCCCTGCCGGATGTGACGCTGGAGCCCGGAGAGACGCTGACCGTGGAATGTGACGGATGGAACAGAGGCCTTCACACTGATTTTGCGCTGAAGAGCAGCGGGGAGCAGGTCGTTTTTTCCGATGCGAAGGGACGGACGTTCTGGTCGCTGGAATATCCGGCTCTGGACGAGGATCAGGCTTATGTCCGGCAGAGCGACGGCAGCTATTCCGTCAGCGATGTCTCTTCACCCATGCGGGATCTCCCGGAGGGGCTGCGGATCAGCGAGTGTACGCCCTTCAATTTCTCCTTTTACGGCATTGCCAATGAGTATTATGACTGGGTCGAACTCTATAACGGCGGCTCCGAGCCGGTTCTTCTCTCTGACTATACGCTTTCGGATAAACGGGATGCGGAAGGGGCGCCCACGCTCCCTGAGATGACTCTCAACAGCGGAGAATACCTTTTGCTCCTCTGCACCGGCTCGGATATGCCTCCCTCCCAGTACCCCATTCATCCCATCTCTCTCAGCGGTCTGCGGGACGCACTCTACCTGCGCGGCAGAGACGGTACGCTGATCGACTACTGTTCCCTCCATGACGTGCCCATAGGAGGCAGCTACGGCCGCAGCGGTTCGGCTTGGGTCTACTTCCCCGAACCCACCCCGCTCTCTCCCAACGGAGAAGGCTTCGGGGAGATATCTTCCCCTGTCTGTGTTGACACGCCGGAGGGCTGCTACGAGAATGTGGTCAGCCTTTGCGTGGCTCTGAGCGGTCAGGGCAGTATCCGCTACACGCTGGACGGCTCCGAGCCCACCGAGGAGAGCAGTCTTTACACCTCTCCCCTCATCCTCCGCGAAACCTCTGTACTGCGTGCCCGCTGCTACGAAAGCGGAAAGTGCCCCGGAGCGATCTCCGGGTTCTCCTACATACTCAACGAGGGTCACAGTCTGCCGGTAGTCAGTCTGATCCTGCCGGAGCAGGGCTTTTTCTCGCCCGCTACCCCCAGCTGGCCGGGCATTTACTATCTGGAAGCCAACACCATTGAGCCGGAACTGCTGACGGACGTGTCCTATTTTGAAGGGGAAGGCGGCTTCCATGCCCAGTCCACCATCTCCCTTCACGGCGCCAGCACACGGAAAAGCCGGGAAAAAAAGTCCCTGAAGCTCACCTTCCGGGGAGCCTATGGGGGCGATGTCCATTACGATCTCTTCGGCGACGGCGTGGAGAGATATCACTCCCTCACCCTCCGCAGCGGCTATATGGAGGACAATTCGCTCCTCCGCGACAGCATCTGCCAGAGCACAGCTATTGAAACAGGCGCGAAGGTGCTGTGCCTGCGGAACCGCTACTGCGTTGTCTACATCAACGGACAGTACTGGGGCATCTACTCCCTCCGCGAGGCCTATTCCAGGGCCTACGCCGCCGACCATCTGGGCAGCACCGAGGACGCGGTACAGATCGTGCGCAGTAAAGTCCGCCCCGGCTACGAGCCGCAGCTGGTCGAGCTCTTCAACACGCTCAGCTTTAATCGCCACTGGAATCAGGAAATCTACGATCGGGTGGCGGAGGTCATAGATCTGGAAAGTCTTGCGGACTGGCTGATTCTCGAGAGCTACTTCTACAATTACGATCTGCCCGGCAATATCCGCTACATCCGTGCAGACCGGGATTCCAAATTTCTGTATGCCTTTTTCGATCTGGATTTCGGCCTCCGGAAAACGGAACTGGACTGGCTCTACTCCACCATGGACGAGGCAAACCAGTTCGGCCTGATCACCCAGCCGATCATGCGCTTCAGCGAATTTCAGGAGCTCCTGCTCACCCGTATGGCGCGGCTCTATGAGCAGGGACTCAGCGAAGAAACCATGCTGCGTTATCTGGATGAGTATTCCGCGCAGCTGGAGGGTGAGCTGGAGCGGGAATATGCCCGTTGGCCTCAGGGAGCGGCGGATACCGGGAAAATGGTCGAGGAGCTTCGCGTCCTCATCGGCGATCACCGGCAGGAGCGCTGCTTCGAGAGCCTGTGCCGGAGGATATCGCTGGATGCCGAACCCGTCCGGAGCCAGTATTTTGCAGGCAGAGAGCTGGAGTAAATTTTCTTCTTGCTTTTTCCGCGGCACTGTGGTAATATATTTCGTACCTTTGGGAACAAACACTTTATCATAGAAAGGACACCTGTTATGGTCACCGTTTTCACCATTCTCCAGATCATCGCCTGCCTGTTCCTCATCGTCGTCGTTCTGCTGCAGTCCGGTAAGAGCGCCGGCCTCTCCGGCGCCGTCAGCGGTGCTGCCGAGTCCCTGTTCTCCGCCAAGACGCAGGCTAAGACCCTCGACGCCAAGCTGGCCAAGGCTACCAAGTGGGTCGCGCTGGTGTTTGCCGCCCTCTCCCTGACGCTGAGCCTGATCTGAGACTTTCTCCCCGTTCGCTTCCGTTGCCGTGTTCTGAGCGGATCGGAAAACGGAAAGAACATGTGCGCCGATGCTGGCAGCGTGAGGGAATGAGCTGTGCGTGAGCTTAGCGTTACCTATATGAAATGTCAGTCCTGTGCCGCAAAGGTCAACTGCCATGAGTGCGATGCCTACCTCCGGGACGATCTGAGCCGGGAGGAGGGCATTGAAGCCGTGGAGGTCGATATGAAGGCCAGACGCATCTCTCTGGAAACGGAGATGGACGAGGATGAACTGGAGGAGACTCTGGAGGACAGAGGTCTCTTCGTGTAAAAAGAGCAGCCCCGCAGCATCTGCTGCGGGGCTGCTCTTTTTATGCGCTGCGGCGTTCCCCTGTGAGCATCGCTGCAGCATGGTGCCGCGACTGGCGGTGGAAGAAAGAAAAGAAAACGTGCGGCAGGGATGCGGATCGCCACGTCGTTTCGCTCCTCGCAATGAACGGGGACGGGCTTTACAGTCCCCACCGAGTGGGGGGGAAAACACGCTGCTGCTGACAT
>JAGHSH010000131.1 GCA_018065965.1 Candidatus Apopatocola equi | reverse complement strand
GCCCAGCGTGCGGTCGGTGTGACCCTTGGCCACATAAATCTTGTCAATGGGGCGTTCGGTTTTCAGCGCCTCCTGTACGGCGTTGCGCCCCTCGATCAGGTCGTCTCTTTAATCCATATATAAAATCCTCATGAACCTTATTGATCGCACAGATACGATACATAATAACACAGCTTTTCCGGAACTTAAAGAGAAAATTTACAGAAAATCAAAAAAAGTTGCAGATTTTTTTCTTTCTCTGAAAAGTCTATTGTTTTTCACGTCCGAATCCTGTATGATAGTCCGGTAGAATTATGAAAGAACGAGGTGCGCGATGACCTCTCTGACGGAAATATTCCGCATCGGCCGGGGCCCCTCCAGCTCCCATACCATGGCGCCGGAGAAGGCGGCCTTTTATATGCTGCGCTGTTACCCGCAGGCGGACAGCTTCCGCGTTACGCTCTACGGCTCTCTGGCCAAGACCGGGCGCGGCCACCGGACGGACTATGCGATCCTGCAGGCATTCGGTGCCATCCCCTGCGAGATCCTCTGGGACGAGGAGCGGGAAGACCTGCCCCATCCCAATACCATGCGCTTTGAGGCGTGGAAGGACGGTGCGCTGCTGGGGGAGCAGACCGTCCTCTCCGTGGGCGGCGGAGCCATTGAGATCCCCGGCGTGCCCAATGAGGCGAGCCGCGAGGTCTATGCCGAGAGCAGCTTTGACGAGATATCTGCCGTATGCAAGAGCCGGGGCTGGTCTTTGGCGGATTATGTTTTTGCCAATGAGCCGGAGATCCGGCCCCATCTCGCCGCAGTCTGGAAGCAGATGCGGGAGACCGTTGCTGCGGGCATTGCCGCGGAGGGCGAGCTGCCCGGCGGCCTCCATGTCAAGCGCAGAGCGGGCTCGCTCTATCAGCTGGGCGCCCGGGAGCGGGACATCATGAAGAAGGAACACTTCCTCATCTCCGCCTACGCCTACGCCTCCAGCGAGGAGAACGCCGCCGGCGGCCGTATGGTCACGGCTCCCACCTGCGGCGCCTGCGGGGTGCTGCCTGCAGTGCTCTGCTATGAAAAGGACTTCTTTGCTCACCGGGACGAGGCCATGCTGGACGCACTGGCCACCGCCGGCATCATCGGCCAGCTGATCAAGACCAACGGCAGCGTCTCCGGCGCTGAGGCCGGCTGTCAGGCAGAGGTGGGCTCCGCCTGCTCCATGGCCGCCGCCGCACTCTGCTCCCTGCAGTACATGGGCATCGATCAGATCGAAACGGCTGCGGAGATCGCCATGGAGCACTGTCTGGGTCTGACCTGCGACCCTGTGGGCGGTCTGGTGCAGATCCCCTGCATCGAACGCAATGCGGTGGGCGCTCTCCGCGCCTACGATGCGGCCACGCTGGCCGAGGCCGTCTACGATAACCGCCGGGTGAGCTTCGACACGGTGGTCAAGACCATGCTCCAGACGGGCAAGGATCTGGCCATGGCCTATCGGGAAACCAGCGAGGGCGGTCTGGCCCGGTGTTATGTAAACAAACCTTGATAAACTTTTGAGAAAAGGAGATTTGAACATGGGACTCTTTGACAGAAAATTCTGCGATATCTGCGGGGAAAAGATCGGCCTTCTGGGCAACCATGCCTGTGCGGACGGCAATCTCTGCTCCGATTGTGTCGGCAAGCTCTCTCCCTTTTTCACCGCCCGCAAAACCTCCACGCTGGATCAGCTCCGCGAGCAGCTGACCTACCGGGAGGAAAACCGGGAGAAGCTGGCGGATTTCCATCCCACCAGAAGCTACGGCAGCGGCAGCACGAAGCTGCTGGCGGATGAGGAGCAGGGCTGCTTTGTGCTCAGCCGGGGCGGCGATCTTCGGCAGCAGAACCCTGATCTGATCTCCTTCAACGACGTTACCGGCGCCAGACTGGACATTCCCGAAACCAAGCGGGAGATCTACGGCCGCGCCCCCGACGGCAGCCGGGTGTCCTATAACCCTCGCCGCTACGAATATTCCTACAACTTTGTGCTGTATATCACCGTCAATCACCCCTACTTCAGCGAGCTCCGCGTGCAGCTCAACGGCGCCGCTCTGGACGGTCATGACCGCATGGGCTGCCAGCGGATGAAGGAGGAGGGCGACGGTCTGGTGAAGCTGCTCCAGCTCAGGCGTATGCAGCAGCAGCAGAAGGAAGCCGCCCGGGGCCCCCGCAGCTGCCCCTTCTGCGGCGCAGTCACCAAGCCGGACAAAAACGGCTGCTGTGAGTATTGCGGCTCCAAAATTCTCTGAATACTTTATGTAAACTAAATTACGTTAATTGGATTACGTAAATAAGATTATGTAACCTGAATTATGTAAATGAAATGACTCTCTCCGATTTCGGAGGGAGTCATTTCATATCCGTAACGGTAAGGCTATAAATGTCCTCGAAATGCAGGGGGAGCTCATCGATGCGGAGCATCCGCTCCTCCGGCCGCAGCCGGGTCACCCGTCCCTCCAGCACGGCATCGTGAAAGCCGTAATAGCAGCTGAGCCGTACCCGCTGGCCTGTGCGGAGGCGGGAGAGGGCGGCGTTGAGCTCAGCGGCCTGTTCCTCACTGAGCTCCCGGCGCTCCGTGCGGAGGTGCCGCTCCTCCCGGTCCCGCAGCGCCTCCTGCAGTCCCTTCATGGCGTCAAAGGGCATGAACTGTTTTGCTCTTTCCTGTCTTGTCATCGTAACCTGCTCTGTGTCCTCCGATCATGCCGTTGCGCTCCCGCTGGGTGCCCTCCGGCAGCAGACTGGTGCCCCGGAGCACGGCGTTTCTGCCGTAACGCTCCTGCAGCGCCAGCACGGCCTTTTCCCGCGCCTTTTCCCGCTCCACGCTCTCCCAGTCGGTGAAAAAGTCATAGCCCTGACAGCTCTCGTCCACGGTGTCCTCAAAGCTCAGCCCCAGCTGCCGGATCTTATATTCCCGCTGCACCAGCGTGTCATAGAGGGAGAGCGCCCGGGGACGGAACAGCTGCTCCGAAGCACTGGCGGAGTCCAGCCGCACGCTGCCGTGGCTCCAGGGGATTACGCCCTTGGAATAGCCGATGCCGATGCTCAGTCTGGCACTGATCACGCCCCGGCGCATAAGCTCCTGGGTTCCGTGGAGGATCATTTCCCGAAGCACCGTGCGCGCCTCGTCAGCGGAGTAGTCCCGGGGCAGGATCTGGGAAAAGGAAACGCTGTGGTTTTTGCTGCGGTAGCTCTTGATGTCGGCCATGGTGCAGCTCTCCCGCCCCCAGGCATGGTCGATGAGCAGCTCCGCATCCACACCGAATAGTTTACATAATAACTCTACGGGAGCCCGCGCCACATCCCCCATGGTGAGAATGCCGCATTTTTCCAGTCTGGCGGACTTCCCCTTGGCGATGCCCCAGAAATCCGTGATGGGTCTGTGCTCCCAGAGCTGCTCCCGGTAAAGCTCTTCGGTGAGAAGTCCCATGTGGTCGGGGGCGTGCTTGGCGGTAATGTCCAGTGCGACCTTGGCCAGATAGAGATTGGTGCCGATGCCCGCTGTGGAGGGGATGTGCAGCCCCTCGGCGATCAGGTTCATGAGCCGGCCGGCCAGCTCCCGGGGATGCTGATAGCCGCTCATATAATGGGTGGCGTCGATAAAGCACTCGTCAATGGAGTAAACGTGCATATCCTCGGGGGCAAAATAGTTCAGATAGATGCCGTAAATATCGGCGGCGTACTCGATATAGAGCTGCATCCGCGGGGGTGCGATGATATATTCGGTCCCCGGCGGAATTTCCGAGAGGCGGCAGCGGTTGCGCACGCCGAGCGCCTTCATCCGCGGGGAGATGGCCAGACAGAGGGCGTTCTTGCCCCGGGTCACATCGGCCACCACCAGATTGGTCTCGAAGGGGTTCAGCCCCCGCTCCGCGCATTCCACCGAGGCGTAAAAGCATTTCATGTCAATGCAGAAAAACCACGGCTGTTTCATGCTCAGTCCAGCTCCTTCATGACCCGGACGGCCACTCCCTGAATGATGCAGTCCCGCACATAGATGGGCTCCATGGCGTCGTTTTCCGGCTGCAGCCGGATGCGGTGCTGCAGCGGCTCGGGGTAATAGCGCTTGAGCGTGGCCTCCTCGCCGGTGAGCGCCACCACGATCTGCCCGGGCCGGGCTGTGCTCTGCTGCCGGATGAGTACCAGATCTCCGTCCTCAATGCCTGCGTTGACCATGGAATCGCCCCAGGCCCGGAGCATGAAAAAGGGCCCCTTTCCAAACAGCGCCGCCGGAAGGCGCATATAGCTCTCGATGTTCTCCTCGGCCAGCTTGGGAATGCCGCAGGCAATGGTACCCAGCAGAGGCACCCGTATGCCCCCGTCCTCCCCGTCAGCCTACACCAGTCCCCGGCGGCTCTCCCGGCGGAGCAGACCGCGCTCCTCCATGGCGGAAAGATAGCGGGAAACGGTGGTCTTGGGAATGCCGGTGCCCTCGGCAATGTCGTAAATACTGGGGGACACGCCGCGCTCGTCCGCGTACTGCTCAATATAGCTCCGCAGCAGCGAAAAATTTTCTTCTCTCAGCGTCCGCATGACTGCCGCCTCCTTCAAAACGGGATTTATGTTTCACTTTGAGCTTAGTATAAACGTATCGTTGAGAAATGTCAAGAGAGATCCTGAAATTTCCATATTTTTATG
>JAGHSH010000155.1 GCA_018065965.1 Candidatus Apopatocola equi | reverse complement strand
ATGTGGAGGAGATCAGCTTTAACCGAGGCTACTACACTGTGGATGTGACCTATTTCTACCGCGTGACCGGGGAAGTCAGTCCCGGGTGCCACACCGTGACCGGGCTTGCCGTTCTCGACAAGCGGGTGATCCTCTTCGGCAGCGAGGGCAGCGCAAAGGTATTCACCTCCGAGGGGCCCTGCTCCGCTCAGGTCAGTCAGCCGGTGGTGGTCGTGGAGGCTGTTGATCCCATCGCGCTGAGTATGCATCTGTGCGACAGCAGCAGCGGGTGCGGCGATCCGACCCCCGAGGTGCCCGCAGCCATTGCCGCCGCCTTCGGCGAGGATCTGGTGCTGGGCGACTGCTCCAAGCTGTGGTACGCCACGCTGGGACAGTTCTCGCTCATCCGGCTGGAGCGGGACAGCCAGCTGGTGATCCCGGTCTACAATTACGGCATGCCCGATTGCGAATGCGTCAGCTCCAACGATGACGATCCCTGCACGCTCTTCGGGCGCATCCGCTTCCCGATGGAGGAATTTTACCCGCCCGACAGTCTCACCGGCAGTGAGTGCTACAAGGACCTCATCAAATAAAGACGCAGAAAGCTCCTGTCACTGTTACAATGACAGGAGCTTTTCTTCGCTCTCAGGCACGCTTCCAGAGCTTGGGTACAAAGAGGATCAGCACGGGGAAGATCTCCAGCCGTCCGAAGAGCATATTCATAGTCAGAACCACCTTGCTGAGATCGGAGAAGGCGGCAAAGTTGCCGGAGGGGCCAACCGCAGAGAGACCGGGGCCCACATTGCTCACGCAGGTCAGCGCCGCCGTAAAGTTGGTGGTAAAATCAAAGCCGTCGAAAGAGATGATCAGCGCAGAGAGGAGAACAATGGTCAGATACAGGAAGAAAAACACCTGTGTGCAGAGCACCGTGCTGTCCTCCACCGGAGCCCCCTCCAGCCGCACCTTGCGCACGCTGCGGGGACGCAGCAGGCGGGATATCTCATTATTGGCGGACTTCACCAGAATCATGATGCGCGAGACCTTCAATCCGCCGCCGGTGGAGCCGGCACAGGCGCCGATAAAGGTGATGATGACCACCAGCAGCCGGGAATACTCCGGCCAGAGGTTATAGTCCACAGTGCCGAAGCCCGTGGTGGTGATCAGGGAGCTGACGGTGAAGAAGGAATAGCGGAGGCTCTGGGTGAAGCTGCCCACCGTGGCGGCGGCATTGGCGGCCATGGTCAGCGTCGCAAAGGCGATGATGCCCACATAGAGCAGCAGCTCCTTATTTTTGAACAGCTCGCCGGGACGTCCGATCAGCAGGAAATAGTACAGGTTGAAGTTCACGCCGAAGAGCGCCATGAACACAGCGATGACCATCTCGATGTACACGCTGTTATAGGCGCCGATGCTGGCTGCCTGATTGGAAAAGCCGCCGGTACCGGCAGTGCCGAAGGAATGGAGCAGCGCATCGTAGAGACTCATACCGCCGAAGAGCAGCAGAACGGTCTCCAGCAGGGTCATAGCCACATAAATGCGATAGAGAATGGCCGCAGTCTTGCGGGCTCTCGGCACCAGCTTGCCCACCACGGGGCCGGGCATCTCTGCCCGCATGATGTGCATGGAGTACTCGCCGCTCATGGGCAGCACCGCCATCATGAACACCAGCACGCCCATGCCGCCCACCCAGTGGGTAAAGCAGCGCCAGAACTGAGTGCCCCGACCCAGCGCCTCCACATCCCGGAGGATCGTGGAGCCGGTGGTGGTGAAGCCGGAAACCGTCTCGAACACAGCGTCCACATAGCTGGGAATGTCCCCGCTGAGCACAAAGGGCACCGCGCCGATGAGAGAGAGGACGATCCACGAGAGAGCCACGATGGCGAAGCCCTCCCGGGCGTACAGCTCCTTGTTTTTCGGCTTGATCCGCCAGAGAAGGCCACCCGCCACGGCCGCAAGGGCGATCACCGGCAGGAACGGCATGGGGCTCTCCCCATAGATCAGGCACACAGCCGTGGGCAGAAGCATCAGTCCTGCCTCCACGGATATCATTCTGCCCAGGATCTGGGCGATCATCGGATAATTCATCGGCTCACTCCAGTATGTCGTCCGGATTCTGCAGGCCGCTGCGGGTCGTGACCACAATGGCCCGGTCTCCGGCGCTGATGACCGTGTTGCCGCTGGGGATGCTCACCTCAGAGCCGTGGATGACCGCGGCAATGAGCGCATCGGGCGCGATCTTCAGACTCATCAGGGGCTTGCCCACCAGGGAGCTCCAGGCGCCGATGGAGAACTCCACCGCCTCCACGCGGTTGTCGATGAGCCGGTAGAGAGACTCCACGCTGCTGCCCTCGGCATTCTTCAGCGCACGGACGTAGCGGGCCAGCTCACTGGCCGCCAGCATCTTGGGGCAGACAAACGTATCCAGCGAGCTGCGGGAGAGCATACTGACAAAGTGATCGTCGCTGAGCTTGCAGATGACCTTGCCCACGCCCATATCGGCAGCGTACATGGAAACGATGATGTTATCCTCGTCAAAGCCGGTAAGGGCAACAAAGGCGTCTGCCTTCCGGATGCCCTCCTCCAGCAGTACCTCCTGCTTGCTGCCGTCACCGTTGATGACGGTGACCTCCGGCAGCAGGGTGCAAAGCTCCTCGCAGCGTGCCCTATCCCGCTCCAAAAGCGTCACGGACATACCGGAAGCGATGAGCTGACGGCTCAGGTACACGGCGATCCGGCTGCCGCCCATAAGGATCACATTGCGGATGCTCTTGTCCTTGCTGCCCGCCGCAGAGAAGAAGCGGCGCAGCTCGCTGCGTGCGCCGGCGATGTTGAGGCGATGGCCGCTGCGGAGGACAAAGTCACCCTTGGGAATGCCGACCTTGCCGTCACGCTCCACGGCGCAGATGAGCACCTGCGCATGGAAACGGCTGCGAAGCTCCTTCATGGGCAGACCGTGAAGATGGCTTTCGGCAGGGATACGGTACTCCACCAGCTCGGAACGGCCCCGGGCGAAGGTCTCGACCCGGGCAGCCGTGGGGAAGGAAAGGATGCGGGCGATCTCGCTGGCAGCCTCCAGATCGGGGTTAAAGGACGCAGACACGCCGAAGGCCTTCTGCAGCATCTCCCGCTCACGGGTAAACTCGGGATCCTTCACACGGATCACGGCCTCCCGGACGCCCAGATGACGCCCCGCCACGGAGCAGACCAGATTCACCGCATCATCGCCGGTGGCGGCAATGAGCAGATCCATATCCTTCACGCCCGCGCTGCGCAGCACGTCAAAGCTCTCACCGCTGCCCTGCAGGGTGATGACGTCATAGATATCCGAAGCAGCTTTGACCTTATCGGCATCCCTGTCCACAAGGGTGATATCGTGTCCTTCCTCGGAGAGTTGCCGGGTAATGGCCATACCCATCTTGCCGGCGCCGATGATAAGTACCTTCATGTCGAACTCCTCTTGCTCTGTGATAATCAGATAATGCGGAACTGGCAGGCACCCATGGCCTTCAGCGCCGTATCGTGGCTCTCAGGGGTAACGCCCGCACAGCAGGCCGCTTCCACGGCGATGGGCGTTTCAGGCAGAAAAGCGCGAAGCAGCATAGCGTTGGAGATCACGCAGATATCGGTGCAGACGCCAATGAGCGTGATGCAGCCGATGCGCTCCTCCCCGTCCAGCTCGCGAAGACGTTCCCCCAGCACCACGGAGCCGAAGGTGGGCTTGCCGATGACCTCGGTGCAGAAGGGACGCAGCTCATCGATGATCTCCCAGCCGGGAGTGCCGCGCAGGCAGTGCTCCACAGGCAGCAGTCCGCCCTCACGGCTCTGAAGATAGTCAGCGGTATGGGTATCGCGGGTGAAGATCACCTTGCCTTCAAAGCTCTTCACTCTCTCGGTCACGGCAGGGACGATGGCGCAGGCCTCCGCTGTTCCCAGTGCGCCGTTCACAAAGTCCCGCTGCATATCCACAACGACCAGAACGTCTCTCACTGCTCAGTCCTCGCCCAGCAGGAAGCAGCTGGTATAGGTGATGGTGGTGGGGCCGTAGTAATACTGCAGGTCGTTCTTCTTGCACACGTCCAGCACCAGCATGCCGTAGGCCTCCATGGAGGAGGTCATCTTGTCGGGGAAGCGGCAGGGGGCGTCGGGATAGGTGCATTCCTTGCAGCGGCTGCAGCTGCCCGCAGAAATGCCCAGCATCCGGGGATAACGCTCACGGAGCACCTCATAGAGACGGTTGAAGTTCTCGCCGTGCTTCTTGGCAGCCTCTTCGATGCCCTCGAAGTCCATGGAGTCCTCCACATCGCCGGTGGTCTGAACCAGAATGCCGTTTTCAAAGCCCTTCAGGCGCTCGGCGCACTCCTCCAGCGTGCCGCATCCGGGAGGGCAGGCCCAGTTCTTGCCGTAATGGTTGCAGGTGTTCACGGCGCACATATCACGCACCTCTTTCTTGAGCTCAATGGTGGAAACCTTGAGCGGAGCACTGCGGGAGAAGCCGGCCTCGACAGCCAGTTCGTTCAGTTCTTCGTAGTTCAGCATCGGTTCTTTTCCTTTCAGATAATAATTATGTAAACCAAATTATGTTACTCTTTCAACAGGAAGCAGGAGGTAAAGGCCATGTGATCGCTGCCGTAATAATACTGCAGAGAATTGAGCTTGCAAACCTCCAGCACCAGCATGCCGTAAGCGGACATGGAATAGCCCGCATCCTCCGGGAAGCGGCAGGGTGCATCCGGGTAGGTGCATTCCTTGCAGCGGGCGCAGCCGTTCTGCGGCAGGGGCAGCACGGAACCGTAGGCCGCCTTCAGCTGCTGCTGCAGAGCAAAAAAGCTCTCGTTATGAGCCTTGGAGATCTCGGCGATGGCCTCGAAGTCCATGGAATCCTCCACCTCGCCCACCGTCTGCACCAGGATCCCCTCGCTGTAGGGCGTCAGACGCTGGCGCATTTCCTCCAGCGTACCGCAGGCAGGCGGGCACGTCCAGGTGTGACCGTAGCGATGGCACTTGTCAGCGGCGCACATCTCGCGCACCTTTTCCTTACATTCAATGGTATTCACATCCAGGGGCACGACAGCCGTAAAGCCTGCTTCCTTCCCCATCTCTTCCAGTTTCTTATAATCCAGCATCCGCTCCTGGCCTCCTAACCCCGCAAAAGGCGTACCCTCACCCATACTGCTGCAGTGTACCACACGATAACGAAGAATGCAAGAAAAAGCCCCGAAAACAGGACGAAAAACCGTCTCTTTTCAGGGCTTTTTCCGTAAATCGTCAGAAGGGCAGATTCATGCCGCCGGTGAGCTTGCTCATATTGTCGCTCTGCGCCTTGGCAGCGGAGCGAAGAGCCTCGTTGACAGCAGCCACGACCATGTCCTGCAGCATCTCCACGTCCTCGGGATCCACAGCGTCGGGGTCAATGCGGATACGCAGAAGCTCCTGCTTGCCGCTGACGGTCGCTTCCACCGCACCGCCGCCGGCCGTGGCGGAAAACTCCTTCGTTTCCAGCTCCTGCTGCATCTTCAGCATCTCCTGCTGCATCTGCTGAGCCTTCTTGAGCATATTTGCCTGATTCATGCCTGCGCCGCCGGTGAAACCGCCGCGGAAGCCGCCGCCTTTTGCCATAGTTCTGATTCTCCTTGTATTCTGAAAGTTTTTTATTTACCGAAAGGTCACATTGTCGAATTTTCTGAGCGCATCGAGCTTTTCCTGCCGGATCTCGGCGGGGGAACGCAGCTCCCGGCAGCGAACCGGTGCGCCGCAGGCGCGGGAAAGAGCCTCGAGAACCTCGGGCCGGTTGAGCATATTCATATAGAAGCCGGGCATGACCTCCATGATCAGCTCGTCTCCTTCC
>JAGHSH010000185.1 GCA_018065965.1 Candidatus Apopatocola equi | reverse complement strand
GCCGTGTTCTCCTCGGAATACTCGATCTCGGCGGAATAGAAACGGCTCAGCTCCCGGAGGCTGCCGCAGCCCTGAGCCTGCAGAGAGGCGATCAGCCGCACGCTGAGCACCGCAAAGGGGATCGCCGCCGCGTCCTCCCGCTGCGTCCAATGTCGGAAGAGGAAGTACACCAGCAGATTCTCCAGCGGTACGGAGAGGGGCAGGGCGATCTCCGTCAGCTCCCCGCTCCAGCGCTCCAGTGCGGCAGTCCACTCACCGTCCATACGCTCCAGTCCGAGCAGGAGCGTTTTCCAGTCCCGCTCGGGCAGGATGGCAAGACGGCGCAGCCGCATTTCCAGCGGCAGACGGCGATCCTGCGCCAGCGCAGCGGTGTCGGCGCGCCAGAGCCAGCCGCCGGAGAGCCGCAGGGGCGTTTTTGCCTGCAGGATCGCCTCGGCGCTCTCCTCGCAGCAAAGGCCGAAGCCGCCCTCCTCCCTGCCGTCGACCTCATGGTAAAAGCGGGGATGCTCCCGGCAGATCTCCGAAAGAAAATCCTCGCCGAGCTCCAGGATCAGGCGGCAAAGCCCCTTTTCGTTCAGAAACGGGCAGCGTTCCTCCTCCCCCTGCAGGACGAAGGACGAGCCCTCCTCATCCACCTGTATGCTGCCTCGCAGTTCTGCCCCCAGTGCTCCCTCCACGGCGGCATAGCGCCGGAGGGTCGGCGTATCGATGCGGATCTCCCAGCCCCGGCAGCAACTGTGGCGGCAGGCGGAGGCACGGCAGCGGAAATGCTGCCAGCAGTCAAGAGTATTCACGCTTCCTCCCCCGGCAGGCGGATGGCAATGTCTGCCTGACCCACCCTGCTTCTGTCAAAAATCTTCACCAGCTCGGCGGCAGAAACCGGTTCCGGGCGCTCCAGCTGCCCGGCAGCAAAGGCCAGCGCCCCCAGCAGCTCCTCCGGGCGATAGCGCTGCCGGAGCAGCCCCACATCCAGATCTTCATCCCGCTTGCTGAGTCTGCGTCCGTCCGGCGCGGTCAGCAGCGGCACATGGAAATAGCGCGGCGGCTCTGCCCCCAGCAGCCGGTAGAGATAAAGCTGGCGGGGGGTGGAATCCAGCAGATCCCGACCCCGAACCACCTCCGTCACACCGCCGTCGATGTCATCCGCCACCACCGCAAGCTGATAGGCGAACACGCCGTCTGCCCTGCGGAGGATAAAAGCGCCGCACTCAGTCTGGAGGTTTTCCTCATAACGGCCGTAGTTGCCGTCCTCAAAGCCGATCACCTCGTCCGGCACGGCCAGACGCATGATCCCCGGTCTTTTCCGCAGTCTGATCGCCCGCTCCTGCGGAGAGAGCGCACGGCAGGTGCCCGGATAGATGGGATGGCCGTCGGAGGCGTGGGGCGCATTGGCGGCGTTTTTCAGATCGCCCCGGGTACACCAGCAGGGAAAGACCTCTCCCCGCTCCGAGAGCTTTGCAAGTATCTCCTCATAATAGGCGCTCCGGCTGCGCTGGGGCGGCATTTCTCTGTCCCAGTCCAGACCCAGCCACTGCAGATCCTCCTTGAGGAGGTCGGCACTCTCCACCGTGCAGCGGAGAGTGTCTAAATCCTCGATGCGCAGGAGCATCTCTCCCCCCTGAGGGCGGACGGAGAGCCAGCAGAGCAGCGCGGCGTAGAGATTCCCCAGATGCAGCCGCCGCTGGGGGTGGGTGCATAGCGGCCGATAATTTTCAAAGAGGATTCCCCCTTTTTGCTTTTTTCGCTCATCATAGCATAAGCGCCGGAAAAAAGGAAGACTCTTTCCTTCTTCCGGCGCAGATAGTATAATGAAGTCATGAAAAGACTGGAAGTGACAATTGAAAAGGACTGGGAAGGGCTGCGGGTGGAGCAGGTACTGCGCCGCCGCTGGCACATGGCCGACGGGTATATCTCCTCGCTGATATTCCGTCCGGGTGCGATCCTCCTCAACGGTGAAAACGTCCGCACCGGCGCCGCGGTCAAAAGCGGGGATGTGCTCTCTGCGGATATCTCCGACCGGGACGGGCACAATCCGGCCGAGCCCATGGTCTTCCCGCTCCGCTTCGTCTATGAGGACGAATATCTCGCGGTGCTGGACAAGCCCCATGGCATGGCCGTACACGGCTCGCTCCGGGGCGGGGCGTGTACCGTGGCCAACGCCCTTGCCGCCCTCTGGGGCCAGGAGCAGAGCTTTCACCCGGTAAATCGGCTGGACAAAGGCACCGGCGGGCTCATGGTCATCGCCAAGTGCGGCTATGTCCACGACCGGCTTCGCCGCGCGCTCCACAGCAATGACTTTGTGCGGGAATATGAGGCGCTCTGCGAGGGGCAGGTAGAGGCGGAGCAGGGACGCATCACCCTGCCCATCGGCAAGGCCGCCGGGACAAAGCGCTGCATTGACCCGCTGGGCGAGAGCGCCGAGACGGAGTATCAGGTGCTGGAGCGCCGGGAGGATACCACGCGCCTTCGGCTGCGGCTGCATACCGGCCGTACCCATCAGATCCGTGTCCACCTGTCCGCGCTGGGACACCC
>JAGHSH010000007.1 GCA_018065965.1 Candidatus Apopatocola equi | reverse complement strand
TCACCCTTCAGACCGATGCCCACTGCATCCCAGGGCACACCGCCTGCGGACTGTGGAAACACTCCCAGCGTACGGTCCACAAAATAGGCGTCATAGCCCCCGGCCTTAATCTCCTCTATGCTGAGATTTCGTGTGAGCTGATGCACCAGCGTCCCGACCATTTCCAAATGTCCCAGTTCCTCGGTGCCGATATCCGTGAGTATGCCCCGGAGCTCCGGGTAGGGCATGGAAAAGCGCTGACTCAGGTATCGGAGAGAGGCGCCCAGCTCGCCGTCGGGTCCGCCGTACTGGCTGATCACGATCTTTGCCAGCTTCGGATTCGGGTTTTTGATACGGATGGGGTACTGCAGCTTCTTTTCATAGATAAACATCGCTCAATCCTCCTTTCCGTATTCCCAGGGCCAGGGGTCTTTGAGCCAGTTGTAGTGGGCGGCGTCCCGGAGCTCCGTCTTGGTGACCGGGCCGAAGCGCTCCGTATAGCGTTTTCTGCCTGTCTCCGCCAGCTTCAGCAGCTCCTTGTATACCGCAAACGCCTCTCCGTCATCGGGATGGGTGTCCAGATACAGAGAAAGATCGTGGGCGGCAAAGTCCAATGCCATCAGCTCCGCAGCAGGCACATCCGGCACGGTGCTGTTCACGATATTCCCCAGCGGAAGATCCAGCTCCGGAAAGAGCGTACCCCGGGCAAGAGACTTGCCGCTGTCATAGCGTGGCCCATTGCGGCCCTGGGCAGGTATCGCACTCAGCGCCAACGGCGCGCAGCATGGGAGCCGCCCCTCACCAACATCACAGTTTTTTACCTTTTCCATTCTGCTCCTCCTATACTTGTAATAGCTCATTCTATGCGCCCGGAGGGAGGCGGTTCTGCCGCCTGTTGTTCTTTTCGGAAATAATTGTAACATATCTGTGATTGAACGCACCCGCGGAGCATGCTATAATGAGCATGGATTTATATACGATGCACTCTTTGAACGGAGGTTTGAACATATGCGCAAGATAGAACTGCATCCCATTGAATTTGAAGATCATACAGCTCCCAAGCTCGGCTTTCTCGGCGTTGACCGTTATTGTCTGCTCCGTCTGGCCGCGGCACTGCTGAGCTTTATCATCGGTCTCTTTTTTGCAGCCGGGAGCATGGCGCAGATGTTTTTCATGCTCGCTGCTTTTCTCTGCGCCGCCTATGACGTGGTCATGAAAAGCGTGGAGGAAATCAGCAGCCGGCACAGCCTCACCATGGATCCGCTGGTGCTTCTCGCTTCTCTGGCAGCCTTTGTGGTGCGGCTGGAGGTAGACGGCGCGGCGCTGATGCTTCTCTTCCGAGTCTGCACACTGGCTCTGGATTACGCGGTAAAGCGTTCCGAAGAGAATCTGGAAAAGGCCGTTGACCGCCGCGGCACTGCCGTCAGAGTGGTGACAGAGACAGGGGAGACCCAGCTTGACCCAGAAGCCGTTCACCCCGGTGATACGGTGATCCTGTCTGCCGGTGAAGTGGCCGCCGTGGATTGTCTGGTGCTGGAAGGCAGCGCCGCCGTGGATCTTTCCGCGGTGACGGGCAGCAGCTTTGCCGGCAGCGCCGGGGAGGGAGATGCTGTTCCTGCCGGCGCACGGCTGCTCTCCGGTGAGCTCCGGGCCGAGGCCGTAGGCCCCGCGTCTGTTTCTCTCTTCAGCCGCATCTGGGCGCTCAGCCGCAGCGACGGCGACGGGAAAGCCGCCGTTGAACAGTGGGCCGAGCTGTACCGTCGTTTCTTTGCGCCGGTCGCTCTGGCTCTGGCAGCCGTGGTCGCCGTGCTGCTGTGCGTGATCGGGCATTGCTCCGTCAGCAGCGCCATTCACCGCGCTCTCTGTATTCTGATCGTTGTCAACCCGGCCGGTCTGCTCGCCGCGCTGGCCGTTACCGCCCATACGGGCATTGCGGGCGCACTGAGCCGCGGTGTGCTCTTCAAGAGTATTTCCAGTGTTGAAAAGGCCGGCTCCGCCGCTGCCGCCGTGCTGGATAAAAACGGTACTGTAACCACCGGCAAATACAGAGTTGAAGCCGTCCGCTCCGGGAAACTGGATTCCGAGATCCTCCTGAAGGCCGCTGCACACGCAGCCGCCAATGCGGATATGCCCATGGCCAGAGCCGTGGTGGACGCCTATGCGGGTGATGTTGATTATTCCGTCATCGGGAATTTTGTGGAGTTCCCCGACGGTCTGTCGGTGGAGATCGACGGCATTCCCGTTCTCCTCGGCAGCCGTGCTTTTCTGGAATCCCACGGCATTCAGCTTCCCGATGGGGACGGCAGTGATGAGATTCTGCTGCACCTGACTCTTGCCGGACAGTTTGCCGGTACGCTCGTGCTTTCCGAGCAGCCCCGCAGCTCCGTAAACGAGACGGTGGATGCGCTCCATGCCATGGGCTGTACAGACATTGTCCTTCTCAGCGAGGACAGCACCGAAAAGACCCACAGCCTCTCCCGTCTTTGCGGCATCGAAAAGTATTACTCCAACTGCACCGCCGAAGCGAAGCTCGGCCGCCTGAAGGAGCTGCAGGAGCGCAGCGGAAAACGCGCCGCCCTCTATGTGGGTGCCGGGGAGTGCGACACCGATTGTCTGCGGGAAGCCGATCTGGCTGTGATTCTCGGAGGCCCGGACAGTCCCTGTGCCAAAGACGCAGACGTTCTGCTTCTCTCCGACGATCTGAGAGGGCTGCCCGAGGCCATTCACAGTGCCGCGCTGACCCGCAATGTATTCCTGCAGGGCGCCGGCGTTGTGTTGGGCGTGAAGCTGCTGCTCATTCTTCTGGCCGTTTTCGGTATCAGCTCCCAGCTCTGGTTTGATATGCTGCTGGATGGCTGTGTGGGCATTGCAGCCGTGCTCAATGCCGTCAGAGCCTTCCCGGCACGGAAGTAATTCGTTTGATCTATCAACAAAAAAGGAAGTGAACCGTCGTGTTCCGTCGTGTTCACTTCCTTTTTGTCTTTTCAGGGCGTCATCGCCATTACGCTGCTCTCGGAGCAGAAATTCGCCACAGAGTACATAATCAGGATCTGATCGGGACTGTGCTCCGCCGCGTAATCGGCGACCGAGCCGAGATAGTAGCGCAGATCCAGCATGCGGATCTCGCTGTAGTGAGCCAGCAGAAACGGAGCAAGGCAGTCACTGTAAGAGTCACGGATAATCAGCAGACGGGGAAGTCTGCTGTCCCGCCCCGTGAGGACAATCTCCGGCGTATTTCCGCCCAAAAAGTAGGTGTACTGATCTTTTTTTGACAGGCTCTCCTCCCGGTACAGCGTCCCCTCCGTGGGGGTACCGCCGCGATAGCTCACCACCGAAGCAGCCGCATCAGCGCTGACGTAGCGTTCAATGGAATCCGCCTCCACCCATGTATAACCCGATGAGGAATAGGCAGTGCCGTAGAAATCGCGTGAAACCGTCTCGGGAGCAAAGCTCTCCAGAGGCCGGCCAGTCAGGCCAAGGGGCTCACAAAGCGCCGTGTAGCCGTAATAGGCTCCAAGGGTAGTCCAATGATGGTCTGTCCGGTAGAAAATCTCTTCTTCCCGGTGGGCTCGAAGAGTCTGCAGCAGGGGCGCGGCAGAAAGCCCTGCCTCCTCAGCCCGGCGGATCACCTCTGCCTGAGAATCATTGGGTGCTCCGGCAGGGAGCTTGTCTGCATAAATCTCGGCAGCATTGGGAATCAACGCCAACGTAAGAGGCGCTTCAACCGCCTCCTTCAGCTGCTCCACAGTCCCCAGCCGCCGCTTCAGCTCCTTTTCCGCAGGCGCCGTAAAGGGCGTGATCAGCCTGTTTCCGCAGAGATAGACACCGTTGGTCTGCTTCTTTCCGCTCAGCTGCTCATAGCGGGCGTTGACAGTGATCCATGTATCCCGGAACGGGAACTGATCTGCACAGTAATCCTCAAAATCTGCTGTCAGTTCCCCGGAAAAGAGCTTCTCAAGGCTGAAGGAAGGCAGCGTCTGCAGGTATCTGTTTTCCCTTGCCGAGAAGCTGCTGTCCGGCAAAAGAAGCCCCGTTACAGACAGCACAGCCAGGAAAGTGAGAAAGAGGAGCGTTATGAGCAAGTTTTTTGTTTTCGTATTCATAGCGTCTCCTCAGAAAATGAAGTACAGAAAGGGATTGTAGGTATCGTTCGTCAGCTTGGCCGTACAGAGGAAGAGAGCCGCCAGCATCAGCAGGGGAGTGGTGACCGCGCGCAGCTTCGGATCCAGCCGGCTGTAAAGGCGTTTCAGCAGCGGGGTGGAGGCAAGCGCACAGCTCAGAAGTACCGCAAGATAGCTTCTCAGATAGAAAAGATCCGTCTGCGAGAACAGCGCTCTGCCGAAGCCAAGCATGGCCCTGTAATAGCCGCCGACCTCCGCAAGACTGTTCAGCTGGAAAAGCATCCAACCGAAGAGCACCGCCAGCAGCGTATAGATATGTCCCAATGCGGGGGCTCTCTCCAGCCTTTTGAGCAAAAACAGCTTTTCCGCAATCAGAAATACAGCGTAGTATAGACCCCAAAGCAGGAAAGTCCAGTTGGCGCCGTGCCAGAAGCCCGTCAGTGCCCAGACCACCAACAGGTTGAAGATCTGCCGTTGGATCCCGCGTCGGTTTCCTCCCAGCGGGATGTAAACATAGTCCCGGAACCAGGTTCCCAGCGAAATATGCCAGACTCTCCAAAACTCCGTGACACTGCGGGAGAAATACGGATAATTGAAGTTTTCAAGAAAATCAAAGCCGAGCATCCGCCCCAGCCCGATCGCCATGTCCGAGTAACCGGAAAAATCAAAATAGATCTGGAAAGCAAAGGCCAGTGCTCCCAGCCAGGCTCCCAGCACCGTCAGCCCTTCGATGTTCGCCGCATAAATGTCCCAAAGAGAGCCGATACCGTTGGCCAGCAGTACCTTTTTGGCAAGGCCAAGGGTAAAGCGCTCTGCGCCGGAGGCAAACTTGTCCAGACTGTGCTCCCGTTCGATCAGCTGCTCGTCAATGTCCTTGTAGCGGACGATAGGGCCCGCGATCAGCTGCGGAAAGAGCGTGACAAAGGCGCCGAAGCTGGTAAAGCTCCGCTGCACACGGCCGTCCCCCCTATACACATCGATGGGATAGGACATGGTCTGAAAGGTATAAAAGGAAATGCCGATGGGCAGCTTCAGCCCCAAAAGTGCCAGGTGCGTCCCGAAGAGGCTGTTCACCGAGCCGATGAACAGATCTGCATACTTGAAAAAGACCAGAAAGCTCAATGAGATCACGGTATTCAACGTAAGGATCAGCCGGGCTTTCTTCGGTTCGTGACGAAAACGGTCCACCAGTATGCCGCCGATGTAGTTCACCGTGATGGTGACAAGCATCAGCAGGATATAGACCGGTTCACCCCAACCGTAGAAGAAAAGACTGCACAGGAAGAGAAACACATTCCGCCAGCGGAAGGGGAGAAGATAGTAGATGCCCAGCACCACAGGCAAATATACAAAAAGAAAAACAAGTGTTGAGAAAACCATTTCTTTTTCGTTTACTCCGATTTGTTATTTTTTTCCGGCTCAAAATGTGCGAGAGGGCTGGCATTGGCGGCAAGGCGGAGCTCCGTGTTATCCACATGGGTATAGATCTGCGTTGTGTTCAGATGCTCATGTCCCAGAAGCTCCTGCAGCGTCCGCACATCCACTCCCTGGGAGAGCATCAGCGTGGCTGCCGTGTGGCGGAGCTTATGGGCAGAATACTGACTGGGATCCAGTCCGGCCGTCAGCAGCGCTTTTTTCACCATGGCGTGAATGCCCTCGCGGGTCACCCGCGTTTTCCGGGAAGAGAGGAACAGGGCACTGGGATCCTCAGCCTTGATCAGAGCGCGAACCGCGAGGTAGCTGTTGATCGCATCGCAGGTAGCATCGTTCAGATACACCACGCGCTCCTTGCTGCCCTTACCCAGCACCCGGATGTGATCGGCGCGGATATCGCCGAGATTCAATCCGACGATTTCCGAGATACGCAGGCCGCAGTTGAGGAAAATACAGAGTATGCAGTAATCGCGTTCCCGATGCCGCCCCTCCACAGAGTTCAGGAGCCGCTGAGCCTCCTCCAGCGTCAGATAGCGGGGAAGCGTTTTTTTCGGTCTGGGCATATCCAGATCCTGTACCGGATTGTCCTCCAGCAAATGAGCCTTCACCGTGAGGTATTTATAGAAGCTGCGTATGGCTGCGACCTTCCGGGATCGGGAGGCGGCATTCAGTCCATATTCTTCCTGCCGCGCCTTTGTAAACTTTTCCTTGTCCCGGGTGAGGAAGGAAAGGTAGTCGTAAACCTCGTTCAGCGTAACAGCCGCAACAAACGGCAGATCCACATCGAGGATATCGATTTCATCCAGAGGAGTAGTGCGGGGGACAGACTGACGGTGAATCTTCAGATAACGGAAAAAATTCCGGAGATCCAGAAAATACTCGTCCACGGTGGCACGGGAATGTCCCAGTATATTTTCGTGATACTGTAGAAAGTCCTTCAGGATTTGCGGTGACTGCATTCGATAGTCCAAAAAGCACAACTCCTTTCTGAAAAGCAGTATAGCAGAAGCGCGCAGGGAAGTCCAGATATTTTTAAACAAAATAAAAATTTTGTTTAAAAATAAGGGCTTATTTCCGGAATTCCTCCTGCACAGGCACCGCAGAGCCGATATCCAGCAGCGGGCCGTCTGTCAGGTACACAGGCTCGACTGAACGTGCCGAAAGAAAATCCAGAATGCGGCGTTCATCCGGATGTGCGTGCAGCGTTCCTGTAAACGCCAGTTCATGGGCGCTGAGCTTAAAGCTGCAGCCGCCGAGGAAGCCGTAATCAAATCCGGGAAGCTCAATGTATCCCGGTTCGATCTGCAGCACGTCCAGCGCTCCTGTACAGGCTGCGGCAATGCCGGGATCGGCTGTGATGATGCTGTGTTCGTCCACAACGCAGGTACTGCAGCGGGCGTAGCGCTGCTTCACCGCAATATGCTTCAGCCAGTTCGGAACGATGGCCGCACTCTTCTCGGAGCAGATCACATGATCTCCCACAATGCAGATATTCAGAGCGCTGTCCCCTTCATTATTTCGCATACGAAGTATAGAAGAGCAGGAGACAGGAAGCGGGATATACGCATCTCCCCTTGCAGCAAAGACCTGTGCATTGAGATGCAGCAGGTTGAGATCCGCATGGGAAGAAATGCGGGGGTCAAGCTCTGAGGCTTCGGGGATCGGAAGCAGCTCTATTCCCCTTTTCTCAAAAAATGCAGAAAAAAGAGGGATATACCGCTCGCCCATAGCCAGTGCCGTTACCTTGCCCTGAGGCAGATTCGGTTTTTGAACCATTCTGTTCATGTAATCGCCTTCTTGCTCAATAATATGTTTATATCACAACGGAATTAATCGCTTCTCGGATATTTCTGACTCGGAGAAGCTGAATATCGGTGCTCAAATGGAGCTCTCCTCTGCAGCTGGCAGGGATTACGCAGCGCTTGAAGCCCAGCCGGGATACCTCCTGCAGACGCTGCTCCAGCGCTGTTACGCTGCGGATCTCGCCCGTAAGCCCCACCTCTCCCACAGCTGCCAGATCATCACCGATGGGCTTATCCCGGAAGCTGGACGCAATGGCCAGGACGGTAGCCAGATCGGCCGCGGGCTCATCCAGCTCAAGGCCGGCCACAACATTGATATAGGCATCACAGCCGGAAAGATGGAGTCCGCCGCGCTTTTCCAGCACAGCCAGCAGCAGCAGAGCGCGATTATAATCAATGCCGTTGGAGGTACGGCGGCTGTTCCCCTGCCCTCCCGCAGTGACCAGTGCCTGAACCTCTGCCAGAATAGGACGGCTTCCCTCCATCACACAGGTCACGCAGGTGCCCGGTGCATTCTCGGGACGGCCCGAAAGGAGCATTTCAGAGGGATTCGGGACCTCGCGGAGTCCCTGCTCATCCATTTCAAAAACACCGATCTCATTGGTGGAGCCGAAACGGTTCTTGGCAGCGCGGAGGATGCGGTAATTCATGGAGCGCTCGCCCTCAAAATAAAGGACGCAATCCACCATGTGCTCCAGAACCTTGGGGCCGGCGATCGCTCCTTCTTTATTCACATGACCTACCACAAAAGCGGTCAGATTGTTGGCCTTGGCAAGGCGCATGATGGTCATGGTGCAGTCCTTGACCTGACCGACGCTGCCGGGCGCGGAGCTGAGCTCACTGTTGTACATGGTCTGGACGGAGTCCACAATCAGCACAGAGGGAGCTTCCTCGTCTACCGCACGCACCACCGCATCAATATCCGTCTCCGAGAGCACCAGCAGCTGTGCTGTATTGACGCCCAGGCGCATGGCACGCATTTTCAGCTGGCGCTGGCTCTCCTCACCGGTCACGTACAGTA
>JAGHSH010000029.1 GCA_018065965.1 Candidatus Apopatocola equi | reverse complement strand
GGTGGCGGTGAACAAGATGGACATTCCCGGCGTCAGCGCCGACCGCGTCATGCAGGATCTGACCAAGTATGACCTGATCCCCGAGGCCTGGGGCGGTGACACCATCGTCTGCCCCATCAGCGCAAAGACCGGCATGGGCGTGGACGCTCTGCTGGAGAACCTTGCGCTGCAGGCCGAGATCCTGGAGCTCCGCGCAAATCCCAACCGCGCCGCCAAGGGCACCGTGATCGAGGCCCGTCTGGACAAGGGCCGCGGCCCCATCATGACCGTGCTGGTGCAGAACGGTACGCTCCGCCAGGGCGATATCATCATCGCCGGTACCTGCGTGGGCCGTGTGCGTACCATGACCAACGACAAGGGTCAGCGCATCACCGAGGCCGGTCCCTCCATCCCTGTGGAGATCTCCGGCATGAGCGAGGTCCCCTCTGCCGGCGACATCTTCAACTGCGTCTCCGATGAGCGCATGGCCCGCGAGCTGGCCGAGCAGCGCATGGAGGAGCAGCGCAGCGCCGCCGCCAATATGGGCAAGAAGGTATCTCTGGAGGATCTCTTCGCCCGTATTCAGGAGGGCGAGATGAAGACCTTCAATATCATCGTCAAGGCCGACGTAATGGGCTCTGCCGAGGCGGTCAAGAGCTCCCTCGAGAAGGAGTCCAACGAAGAGGTGCAGGTCAAGGTCATCCATGCGGGCGTGGGCGCCATCAACGAGAGCGACGTCATGCTGGCCTCCACCTCCAACGCCGTGATCGTGGGCTTCAACGTCCGTCCCGACAATGCCGCCCGCGACAGCGCCGCCCGCTCCAAGGTGGAGCTCCGGATGTACCGCGTGATCTACGACTGCATCAACGATGTACACGACGCTCTCAAGGGTATGCTGGCTCCCAAGTTCCAGGAGGTCATTCAGGGTCATGCCGAGGTGCGGCAGACCTACCACGTTTCCAAGCTGGGCACCATCTGCGGCTGCTATGTGCAGGACGGCAAGATCGTGCGCAACAGCAAGGTGCGTGTGAACCGCGACAATATCGTTATCTTCGAGGGCGATCTGGCCTCCCTGCGCCGTTTCAAGGACGACGTGAAGGAAGTGGCCAGCGGCTACGAATGCGGTATGCAGATCGATAAGTTCAATGACGTCAAGGAAGGCGACGTGATCGAATGCTTCGTGATGGAAGAAATTAAGAACTGATCCTTTCCTTAGGGGCGGGCCGTACAGCTCGCCCCTGATTCCCATTCTTCAATACGCAGGAGTAAAGATTCCATATGGCAAACAACCACATTCAACGCATCAACGACGATATCCAGTTCCATCTCTCCGCGCTGCTGCGCTCGGTGAAGGATCCCCGCGTCAATCAGGGCGGCCTGCTGAGCATTGTGCGCACCGATACCACGGGCGATCTGCGCTACTGCCGCGTGTATCTGAGCGTGCTGGGCGAGTACAGCGAGAAGGAGCTGAAGAAGGGACTCAAGTCCTGCTCCCCCTGGCTTCGCCGGGAGCTGGGACAGTCCATGTCCCTTCGCTATACCCCGGAGCTGATCTTTGAGATCGATCACTCCATTGAGCAGGGCGCGCATATCAGCGCCCTTATCGAGTCACTGGATATTCACCACGACACAGAAGAGGAAGCCGAGGAGGACTGACAGCCTATGACCCGTCAGGAATGTGTGGACTATCTCAAAAGCCACGACCAATATCTTATTCTGACCCATCTTCGCCCCGACGGCGATACGCTCGGCTGTGCGGCGGCTCTCTGCCATGCGCTGCGCAGGATCGGCAAGCAGGCCTGGCTCTACCGGAATCCCGAGGTCACCCTGACCTATCTGGACATGGTGCAGCCCTTCTTCCTGCCTGCGGGACAGGCCACCGAAACGGTGGTGTCTGTGGACGTGGCTGAGCGGCATATGCTGGCAAGGGGCTATGAGGGCCCTGTCGACCTTTCCATCGACCACCATCCCAAGGGCGGCAGCTTCTGCGCCGAGAGCATCATCGAGCCTGCCTGCGCCGCCGTGGGCGAGCTGCTGCTGGAGCTGCTGGATATGCTCACGGGCGGGGTGGACGTTTTCGAGGCCGACGCCCTGTATACCGCGCTGGCTACGGACAGCGGCTGCTTCCGCTTCTCCAACACCACCGCCGACACCTTCCGGGCGGCTGCCCGGCTGACCGACGCCGGCGCTCACATCGCCGAGCTGAACAAAAAGCTCTTCCGGAGCAAGTCCCGGGCGCGTATGCTGCTGGAGGGCGCGATCTGCGCCTCTCTGCAGAGCTATAAGGATGCGCAGCTCAACATTGCCGTGGTCACCCTTGAAATGCTGCAGACCGCGGGAGCCCGGGAGGAGGACTGCCAGGACATGGCGGATCTGGCCGGTATGGTGGACACCAACCGGGTAGCCGTCACCGTCCGGGAGCTGCGGAAGGATCACTGCAAGATCTCCGTCCGCACCGACGGCAGTATGAGCGCCATCACCATCTGCCAGGCCTTCGGCGGCGGCGGTCATCTGATGGCTGCCGGCTGCGAGATCCCCATGGCGCCGCAGGATGCGGCACAGGCCGTGCGGAAGGTGGTCGAGGAGCTCTGGGTATGACCGGCCTGCTGCTCATCGACAAGGAGAGCGGCTGGACCAGTCAGGACGCGGTCTCCAAGCTGCGCGGCATCCTCCATGAGCGGCGCATCGG
This sequence comes from Candidatus Apopatocola equi, assembly GCA_018065965.1. Taxonomy (GTDB): domain Bacteria; phylum Bacillota; class Clostridia; order Oscillospirales; family Oscillospiraceae; genus Apopatocola; species Apopatocola equi. The sequence goes on along the minus strand of JAGHSH010000029.1, from coordinate 14,362 downwards.
CCATGCCGGTACGCTGGATCCCATGGCAACGGGGCTGCTGCTGGTACTGGTGGGCCGTGCGACCCGCGCCGCAAGCTATGCGGAGGCAACGGAAAAGCAGTATTTCTGCGCCCTGCGCCCCGGCATCGTCACGGACACCCAGGACATTACGGGCCGTATCCTCTCCGAGAGCGCTCTGCGTCCCACGGCGGAGGAGGTGCAGGCTGTGCTGCCCCGCTTCACCGGGGAGATCACCCAGCTGCCGCCCATGTATTCCGCCATCAAGGTAAACGGGCAGAAGCTCTATGACATCGCCCGCCGGGGCGGCGAGGTGGAGCGCAAGACGCGCACCATCACCGTTCACAGCATCGAATACTGCGGCGAGAGCGGGGGAGATCATCTCCTGCGCATCCGCTGCTCCAAGGGCACTTATATTCGGACTCTCTGCCATGACATCGGTGCGGCGCTGGGCTGCGGCGCGGCCATGGCCTCCCTGCGGCGGGAGCGCTGCGGACATTTTTCCGTGGCGGACGCCTGCCGGGTCTCGGAGGCGGAGAGCGGGCGGCTGCTGCCGCCGGACACGCTCTTCGCCGATAAAAAGGAGCTGATCCTCAGCGAAAAGCAGGAGCGGCTCTGCCGGGTGGGCAACAGCTTTGCCGCCGAGGGGGAAGAGGGCGAGTACCGCTTCTATGCTCCGAGCGGCGAATTTCTTGCCTACGGCAGCATCTGTGCGGGACAGGGCCGCACCATCAAAAGTTTTTTTGAGGTCTGAAGACCATGGAAAAGAAAAAAATCATGGCGCTGGGCTTTTTCGACGGCGTTCACAGAGGCCACGCGGAGCTGCTGCGAACGGCAAAGCGTATGGCGGCTGACGCCGGTATGGAGGCGGAGGCGGTCAGCTTTGCGGAGCATCCCAGCGTGATCCTGCAGGGGCAGAGTGTGCCCCTGCTGAGCACACAGCAGGAGCGGAAGGAGCTGATCGAGGCTCTGGGCGTAAGCGTCCGCTTCCTGCCCTTTGACGAAACTATGCGCGAGAAGGCCTGGGATGCGTTTTTGCAGGAACTGACGGAGAGCGGAGCCGGCGGCTTTGCCGTGGGCTATGACTTCCGCTTCGGCTACCGGGGCGAGGGAGACGCCGAGAAAATGGCGGACTGGTGCGCGGAGAGAGGCCTGCTCTTTTCAAGGGTGGATGCTGTGCGTTACGGCGGTGAGCCCATCAGCTCCAGCCGCATCCGCGCTCTCCTTGCCGCCGGAGCTGTGGGCGAGGCGGTGGAGCTGCTGGGTCACGGCCAGCTCTACTGCGGGGAAACCTCCTCCGGTCTGCTGAGCTGGAAGCCGGGTATGCAGACGCTGCCGCAGGGCGAGTATATCGTCCGGCTGGAGCCGGAGATCCTGACCGTGCGGGCAGACCGCTGGGGTCTGTGGCTGCCGGTGTCCGGCAACTTCAGCGCATATGTGGAAGAGGAGGCCTGAACATGGGAAGGTTCAAAAACCCACTGGCGGCGGCTGCCGCCTGGGCGGAGCGTATGTCCGACCCCGAAGCGGTTGAGCAGAGAAACAGGGAAGCAGCCGAAAAACGGCGGGCAGCGGAGGCAGAGCAGCCGCCCATCCCCGAGGCCGACGCCGCTCTGGACGCTGTTCCCGATACGGAGAGCGCAGCGGAGGAACCGCCTGCACCGGCCGCCCCCGCCCCCCGGCGGGAAAAGCAGCCGCGGCAGACGGAGAGCCTCCGGTCGGTGGTATGGGCCGGGTGCATCCTGCTGGGCGTGGTGTGCTCCCTCGTTTCCTTTGTGATCGGTATGGTACGATAAAAAAGGGTTCACTTTTGCCGACGCGTGGTAAGGATGCTTTTTCGGGATGTGGATTTTGTGCGGCAAAATCCGATGCTCGATAAGGATATGGACAAATCAGAATTTGACGGATGATACTACTCGTATCAATCATGTGATAGAGCGTTTCTTGTTTTGATTTTATTCATTTGATACTATCGTTTTAATCTTCGGAAAAAGCGAAAGGATAAATGAAATATGAAAAACAAGAAGATATTATTCACGGGAACTGCACTGCTTATTTCCTTTATAGTGTGGACAATCCTCGTTCAGTTCATAGATGTGCAGGCTGTAGGCGTAAATGGAACAAAGATTGGAGCTGCAGCCATAAACACTTGGTTTCACAAATTGACAGGTGTTCACCTGACAGTCTATACCATCACGGATTGGCTTGGACTTGTTCCCATATGTATATGCGGATTCTTTGGCATTGTCGGTTTGAGGCAGCTTATAAAACGTAAAAGCATATTCAAGGTGGACGCGGATATCGTTTTGCTCGGAATTTATTATGCAGTTGTCATATTTGTGTATTTGGTCTTTGAAATGATTCCGATAAACTATCGTCCGATACTTATTGACGGGTTTATGGAGGCATCATATCCATCCTCAACAACACTTCTGGTATTAAGTGTAATGCCAAGCTTGAAATTGCAAATAGCCCGGAGAAGCAGAAATGTTATACTTCGAAACACAGTCAATGTGTTTGCAACAGCATTTTCAGCGTTTATGATTATTGGCAGATTGCTTTCCGGGGTTCATTGGTGTACGGATATCATTGGTTCGGTATTGCTCAGCACTGGCCTGTTTAAGCTGTATCAGTTCGCAGTCGGATTTGTGGAGCAAAGAAAATCCGAACAGAGTCCGGAGGTATAGAGTGGAGTTTAATGAAAAACTACAAGAACTGAGAAAAACAAAGGGGATTACACAGGAGGAACTTGCACAGGCTCTTTATGTGTCCAGAACAGCTGTTTCAAAATGGGAATCCGGAAGAGGGTACCCGAGCATCGATTCCCTGAAAGAAATATCAAGATTCTTCTCCGTGACAATCGATGAACTGATATGCTCTGAGGAAATCATAGTTGCAGCAAAAGATGATAAAGAAAACTCCTTACATAAACTCACCGCACTCATTTGCAGCCTTTTAGATGTGTTTGTCGGACTGCTATTGTTTCTTCCGGTATTTGGAAACGGGACAAATTCTCCATCCGCAGTATCACTTCTGTCACTTTCGGGAATTCAGCAATGGATCAAGTATCTGCTTTTGAGCCTGATTATTATGACAGTACTAAATGGTTTTTTCGGAATTACTATTGGCGGTATGGATAAGTCTGTTTGGGTCAGACATAGAATCGTTACCGGGATGATAATGATGGTTATCTGTTCTGCAGTGTTTATTCTTACCAGACAGCCATATGCAGCAATCATTTGCTTTTCGGTGCTGATTGTCAAAGGATTCTTAATGATCAAAAACGGCAGCAAATTAACATTTGTAGAGGAAGAACATGAGTAAAGCGCTTGTTGTAATTGATATTCAAAACGATATCACAAAACATTACAAAGATATTGTTGATGGAATCAACAAAGCGATTGATTGGGCAAAGGAAAGCGGGATGTATATTGTGTATATTAAGCACAACAATACTACCGCAGGAGCCCGCACATTCAAGCCGGAAACGAAAGGCGCGGAACTGGTGCCGGAACTGAATGTTGTTTCAAACAATATTTTTGTGAAAACCAAAAGTAATGCGTTGACCAGTGAAGCGTTTGCCACTTTTATATCCGAAAATCAAATCAACGAATTCTACGTCTGCGGTGCAGATGCAACCGCCTGCGTAAAATCCACCTGTTTCAATATGACCAAAGCGGGTTATTCAGTTCACGTTATTTCTGATTGTGTTACAAGTTATGATTTGAAGAAAGTAGACGAAATGCTGGCGTACTATGAAAGCAAAGGCTGCGAAGTAAAAGTGCTTGCTGAGTATATTGCATGATTTTCTGTTTGTTAGACAAATCCCGGTTTGTCAGGTAAAAGAATTACCCGCCAAAAGGAAATGAACTCCTTTTCGGCGGGTTTCGCTTTGTCAAAAAAACATCCTTATAGGGCGCTGGCATTGCAGTGAACCCTTTTTTCTATCTATGCTGTTGCAGTTCGTTCAGTCCAGATTGCCCGTTGCATACATCAGTGCGCTGAGCGCTGCCACCGGGGCGGTTTCGCAGCGGAAGATCCGGGGACCCATGGAGCAGATATGCAGCCCCATGACCCGGGCAAGCTCCGCCTCATAGGCTTCAAAGCCGCCCTCGGGGCCGGTGATGATGGCCGCCGTGCGGATGTCGGACACGGAGTTCACGGCCTCGCGCATGGTTTCCCGCTCCCCGGTCTCATACATGAAGAGAGGCAGATCGGTGGCCTTCGCCCGGTTAAAGGCCTCGGCCAGATCGCCCAGCAGCCCCACCTGCGGGACGATGCCCCGGCCGGACTGTTTGGCGGCTTCCTCTGCGATGCGCTGCCAGCGCTCCAGCTTTTTCCCCTCGCTGCCGCTTTTGAGCTTCATGACGCAGCGCTCGGAGGGGAAGAAAAGAATCTCCTCCGCGCCGGATTCCACGCATTTCTGAATGATCGTTTCCGCCTTGTCGCCCTTGGGCAGACCCACCAGGATCTGCACCTTCACGCTGGGCTCGGCCATGCAGGGCACGGTCTCAAATACCTCACACTCCACGCTCTCCCCGGCCATATTTTTTACGGAGCAGTGATAGTCCAGCCCCTTGCCGTCGCAGAGAATGAGCTTGTCTCCGATACGCAGGCGAAGCACCTTCACATGCTTGGCGTCCTCTCCGGCAATAAAGGCGGTTCCTCCGGCCACGGTGCTGCCGCCGCTTAAAAAAAATCTGGGCATGATCCTGACTCCTTCTCGGTCTTTTGCTCCATTATGGCACATTTTTGTCCCGATTGCAATAGGATGAAGCGAGGTGGAGATCATGGAACGAGAGCAATTTATGCGGGTCTGGGAACGGGTCAGCGGCGAGAGCTGCCCGGTGATCCCGCAGCGTGCCGAGCTTCTCGCCGAGCAGCTCCGTCTCTGCTCCGGCTGCACGGAGCTCTATCGGCTGCTGGGCTTCTCCCGCTTCCTCCGGGAGAAGGAGGCAGAGCTGAAGTACCTGCAGACCGAATACTTCCTGCTGAGTGCGGAAACGCTGCCGCTGCTTCCCCGCTACGGTACGCAGGGGGAAAAGCTGCTGCTGCTCCGGGAGGCGATCAACGCCGAGGAGCGCAGTGCGGCGCTGCACGCAGGCGGAAAGTGGCGGGAGGGCTGCAGAAAACGCGCAGGGGAGCTGCGCGAGGAGCTGGCACGGCTGCTGTAAAAAAAGGGCCCGCTGCAAAACGTGGATTTTGCAGCGGGCCCGTGCTTTTGCATTTTTCGCTTACTGACCGAGGGCGGCGCGATTCTCAGCGGAATTCTCCATGCCGAGTTCGGAGAAGTAAACGACGTTTCCGTTCTCACCGACGGAGCAGTCCTTCGGGACAAGGGTCGTGTCTTCCAGCGCGTAAGCAGAATCCTCCGTCATCTCGCCGACGGGGGTGTCGCCGCGCCAGAGGGTGTGGATGTGGTTCTCCTCACAGAAGTAGAGGGTGTAGGTGCCGCTTGCCGCACTGTACTGCGTAAAGGTGACCGGGCTCTGCGGATCCAGAGGATCGGAGAGCAGCACAGCCTCTCCGTCTGCATAGGTATAAACGGAAACGGGGACAAAGCGGAAGTTCACAATGCTCGTGGCAATCAGCTCGGGGATCCCATCGTTATCGAGATCGGTAAGGGCAAAGACATCAATATGCTTCCCGTACTTTTCCAGATCCTGTTCATAGCCGAAGGTCGCATCCATCATTTCTTCGTGCTCCCCCTCCGGCATCGGTGCCGCTTCCAGAAGCGCCCGATAGGCGGCCATGGCCTCTGCCTTCGGGTCGGGAGCCGGGGCTTCGGTCGGATCAATGGCTGCCTCAGGAGTGGGTTCGGCAGTCGGTGCGGCAGACTGGGCCTTTCCGCAGCCGAGCAGCGAAACGGAGAGAAGCAAAACAAACATCAGCAGAAAACAGCGGTTTTTGAACATGGGAATCCTTTCTTCATGAAATGAACTGTGCCCGACGAAGCGGGACAATGGGAAAACTTACTTGGTGCCGAAGATCCTGTCGCCGGCATCGCCCAGTCCGGGAACGATGTAGCCGATCTCGTTGAGCTTTTCATCCTTGGCGGCCACATAGATGTCCACGTCGGGGTGAGCCTCCTGCATGGCGGCGATGCCTTCGGGGGCGGCGATGATGCTCATGAGCTTGATGGAGCGGACGCCGACTTCCTTCAGGAAGCGGACAGCCGCCACGGCGCTGCCGCCGGTGGCCAGCATGGGATCCACCACAATGCAGTCACGCTCGGTGACATCGGGGGGCATCTTGAAGTAATACTTTACGGGCTCGAGGGTTTCGGGGTCACGGAACAGACCGATATGACCGACCTTCACATTGGGCATCATGGCGACCATGCCGTCCACCATGCCGAGACCGGCGCGGAGAATGGGGACAACAGCCAGCTTCTTGCCGGCGATGCGGCGGCAGTTGGCGATGCCCATGGGAGTTTCCACCTGAACCTCCTCCAGAGGCAGATCACGGGTGGCTTCGTAGCACATAAGCTGGGCGATCTCGCCGACAAGCTCGCGGAATTCCTTCACGCTGGTGTCCTTGTCGCGGAGAATGGAAAGCTTGTGCTGGATGAGGGGGTGGTCAAAAATCAAGACCTTGCTCATTTCGGTACGCTCCTTTTTATTGTAAATGGTTTTTTTCCTGTCTTTCCCGTTCGGCCTGCGAGAGCCGCAGGTATACGGGCAGCAGCTCCTCCGCACCGGTCGGTTCGGCCGAGGCGGCAGCTGCGCACACGCCCCAGGCGTTCTGATAGCGGAGAGGCTCCGGTACGATGCGATAGGGGATTCCCTGGGAGAGCAGAGCCTTTTCAAACACGGCCCAGCCGTCGCCCAGCACCAGCGCGCTTCTTCCCAGCGCCTTTACCCTGGCAGCCAGCTCGTCGGCGGCAATGGCGGCGTCCTCGGTGATGCGTGCCCCGCTGCTCTCAAACAGCGCTCCGTAAACCTGTGCGCGGCGTGCGTCCATCACCGGACAGATCACGGCGTCTCCGGCGGCAAAAAGCACGTTCTGCGCCATGGCCTCCAGCGTGGAAACGCCCACGGCCTTCTTCTCCGCGCCCCAGCAGAGACCCTTCGCGGTGGCCACGCCGATGCGGATGCCCGTAAAGGAGCCGGGGCCCCGGGCCACGGCCACGGTGTCAATGTCGGAGACCGTCAGCTCGGCGTTCTTCAGCATGGCCTCGATCATGGGGAGCATGGTGCGCGAATGGGTAAGGGCGCTGCGCTGATAGCTCATGGCAAGCAGCTCTCCGTCCCGCCAGAGAGCGCGGGAGGCGGCTGCGGCGGTGGTTTCCAGACCCAGTATCGGCATAGCTCCACTCCTCTGATCTCAATTTCCCGCTCACCGTCGCCGGTCTTGCGGATGTTCACGACGATCTCGCTGCCGTCAAAGGCCTCGGGTACGTTCTCGCTCCACTCCACGGCGCACACGCCGCCGCGGGAGAGATAATCCTCCCAGCCGATGTCGAAGAGCTCTTCGGCGCTGCCGAGACGGTACATATCGAAGTGGAAAAGCTCCCGCTCCCCGCGATATTCGTTGACGATGGTAAAGGTAGGGCTGTTGATCAGCTCCGTAATGCCCAGACCTCGGCCCAGACCCCGGATCAGGGCGGTTTTGCCTGCGCCCAGCTCCCCGTACATGGCGATGACCTGCGCACCGGCGGGAAGAGAACGGGCCAGACGCATGCCCACAGCCTCCGTTTCCTGTTCGCTATGGCTGATGTAGATCACGGCGCTCCCTCCTTTTCCAAAACTGTATTATACGACTCCGATCGGGAAAACGCAAGAGAAAAAACATCTGCCGGAGAAAAGACCGGCAGATGACAGCGCTTATTTGCGTTTCCCGGGAAAAAAGCGAAGAACAAGGAAAGCAACCACGGAAACAAAGCTGAAAAAGAAAAGAACATAGGAGCTGCGCGAGGAGAGAAAACCCATGAAGGGATTGCGCATATGACAGTAAACGACCACCAGATCGGAGATCAGAAAGGCGATCATCAGCTGCAGGGAGCGGAGCTGCTTCTTATCCATGGCGCTCCTCCTCTCCCACGGCTGCCGGGGGAACGTCCGTGAAATAGACAATGTCGTTCTGCAGTCTGGTCGCGCGGTTGCTCTGGACGCTGAAGCGGGCAGAGTTGAAGCCCAGCACTGCGGTGCGGCCGCCGTCCAGATTATAGGCCAGCGCACAGCCCTCCCGCTCAAAGAGCTGTGCCAGCTCCTGCACGGTCACGCCCACCGAGTGCTCCAGCCGTCCTTCGGCCAGCAGGAGGCAGTAATGTCCCGGCTCGTAATAGCCGATGCCGCAGCGGGGGTGCGTTTCCTCATACATCACGTATTTGTCGATGGCGGCGGTAAAATCGGTTTTCGCCCGCCCCGCTTCGTCCAGCAGGGAGGGCCCGAAGTGCCAGCTCTGCAGAACCTGCTGCTCCCCCTCGCCGGCAAGAAGAGCGGAAAGATCCGTTTCCGCCGTGACAAAGGTCTTCATGCTGCCGTCGGCAAACAGCAGCAGATAGTCGGCGGCGGTGGGGTATTGGCTGTATACATAGCCGTTGCGCACCACGAGAGAGCGATCCTGCCGCAGACAGGAGTCGCCGCTCATAGCCAGAATGGCGTTGTGGGCGCTCATCATTTCCAGTATGTCCTGCTCCACATAGGGCCGGAACAGGTCATAGGCAAAGGCCGTGCGGAAATTGTCCGTGGAGGAAACATAGATGTCGCAGACGTGCCAGCGCACATTGCCCCTGCCCAGATCCTCATTATGGGTCGTGATCGTAAGGGAGAGGTTGGGACTGGTATAGCTGTTTTCGGTCACGGTGACCTCGTCCGTGAAATGCTCTGCGAACTTCCACTGCCAGGCCGTGGCGTTCTCCGGGGGATGGAAGCGTGGCTCAGGGGTTTCCTCGGTCTCCCCAATCATCGGCGCGGGCGTTGAGAGAGGAATCGCCGTAGCAACGGGATCCGGCTCCGCCGGGGTACCCGTCCCCTGCCGGGAAAAACAGATGGGCAGAACATGGTGGAAGAGCGCAAAGGTCAGCAGGATCCCGGCGGTCATGGCCAGCGTCTCCGTGACGAAACGAAGGGCGAAGTGCTTTTTCATTTTGTTGTCAGGTTTCAGTTTCATAGCACAGTGAGTGTTTATTATCTCATAACTATAAATATCAGTGATGAGAGTATACAGCCCGAAAGAGGAAAAGTCAAGAGCACACCCGAAAGGTGAAACAGAAGAAAAGACATACAGTGCTGACGGACGATTCTTGTATGTGTTTCGTAATTTTCGTTTGACATATCCGCAAAAATGTTTATAATATTTAATCGTTAGAATTTCAGATACTTAATTGTATAAAAATCGGGCAGAGCGGACGGAAGAAACTGTTTGCCCGTCAAAAGGGGGAGACGGTATGACCGGGCTGCACAGCCGGAAAGAAAAGAGAACACGCCGACGGATCGGCTATCTTCTGCTGGATGTTTTTCTTACCGGCCTGATCCTCTGCACCTTTGCGCTCTTCCACCATGTTCTGCCCATTGCCCGTGCCAAGAAGGCCGCCGCCGAGCGCGCCGGCATCGGCATCGAAGCTCCGGTCGGGGAGCGCGAAAATACGGCAGTGAGCAGCCCGGAGGAGGCGCCTGAGCCTGAACCGGAGCTGCTTACGGCGTGGCAGCGGAAGTTTGCGGAGCATTTCACGGACGAGACCGTGATCACGGAAAACAGCTACACCAGCCCTAACGTGTCTCTGACCATCACCACCCATGAAGAAAATCTGGGCAAGGGCAATGTGCGCTGGTATGTCTGCTACATCTATGTGGCCTACCTGGACAATATGCAGACCGCTCTGGCCCATGATGGCTACAATTACTATGACGACCAGGATATTCTGGAAATGATGGAGGCGCACAACGCGCTGTTTGCTATGGGCGGGGACTCCTGCCTCCGGCAGGCGCACTGCTTTGCCGTGAAGAACGGCGTTGTGTACGATGACCGCGCCACTGCCGCCGAGTTCTGCGTCCTCTACGCCGACGGCAGCATGGAGATCCTTCGCTCCGGGGAGACCGAAACGGACGCGCTCCTCTCCGCGCAGGGGGACAAGGCGGTGCTGCAGAGCTGGCACTTCGGCCCTGCCCTCATCACAGAATCCGGCGAGGCCAGAACGGATTTCAGCGGGGTGTTTGACCGCTACATCTTTATGGGCACCCTGCAGCCCCGGGCGGGCATCGGCTACTATGAGCCGGGGCATTACTGCATGATCGTGGCGGAGGGGCGCGGCGCCTCCGTGGGCGTGCGGATGGATCAGTTCGCCGAGCTTTTCGCCAGAGAGGGCTGCACCCTCGCCTATAATCTGGACGGCGGCCGCACGGCGCAGATCGCCTTTAACGGCGAGAAGTACAGCCTGCAGAGCAACGGCAACCGGAACCCGCAGAATGACATCATCTATCTGACGGACACTGCGCCGTCGGGAGGGGAGGAAAGACCGTGAAGAATCGTTCCGACGCCCTGATTTTCCTTGCAAATCTGAGCCTGTGCTTCCTGCTCTCGGACATCACGGTGCTTATCTGCCATGTGCGCAACCCGTATATGCGCTTTCTGAACTCGCTTCCCAGTTATGTGATCTTCGGCCTCTCCGCACTGTGCATGGCCCTCACCCTTGTGCTCTTCCTCCGCAGAAAAAGAAAATAAGCGCTCTCGGGTTCCCTGCAAAGCCGGTTTTTGCAGGGAACCCGTTTTTCATGCCTTCAGCCCCTCTTCCCCCCTGTCATTGCGAGGAGCGAAGCGACGTGGCAATCCGCATCTCTCCCCGGCGCTCATTCTCTTTCTGCCGAGAAAGAGAATGAGGGGGGGCTGAATTCCGTTCCCCACGGCGTGAGTGTGCATTCTTCTTGCATCCTGGGGGCGGTTGTGCTATAATAACCGAATAAAACTCCCTCTCCCGGAGGCAAGAAATCATTGAAACAGCTTAAAATTCTCATACAGGACTTTTTCCGAAAGGCGGATCTTTTTCTGCTGGGCGTCTGCCTGTTATGCTCCACCTTCGGTCTGGTGGTCATCCGCAGCGCCACCATGTCCTTCTCCACGAAAACCTTCATGCCCGTGCAGCTGCTGGGCATCGTGCTGGGCCTTGCCGCCTATGTGCTTTTTACGGTCATCGATCTGGACGTGTATGCGGACAGGTGGATCCTGCTGGCGGGCTTCGAGCTGCTCCTGCAGGGTACGCTGATCCCCTTCGGCGTGGACGGCGGCACCGGCAACTCCGCCTGGCTCCGTTTCGGCCCCATCGGCGTGCAGCCCGCTGAGATCTCCAAGATCATCTTCATCGTCCTGATGGCCAAGCAGATGACATACCTGAAGGAATATAAGGACATTTCCTCCGTGGGCTCCGTGATCCAGATGGTGATGCACTTCGGCGTGACCTTCGTCTGGCTGATGATCACCGCCGACGATCTGGGCTCCGCCATCGTCTTTATCGGCATTTTCGGCATCATGCTCATCGCCGCAGGCGTGAAGCTCTACTGGTTCCTGCTGGCAGGCGCATCGGTGGCGCTGGCAACGCCGGTGCTCTGGAACTACTTTCTGGACGATTATCAGCGGCAGCGCATCCTTGCCCCCTATGACCCCACCGTGGACCCCGACGGCTGGGGCATCCGCTGGCACGCCAACCAGAGCAAGATCGCTCTGGCCTCCGGTCAGCTCACCGGCGTGGGCTACGGCAAGGGCATCCAGACCCAGTCGGAGGCACTCTCCGGCAAGCATACGGACTTCATCTTCTCCTCTGCCGGTGAGGAGCTGGGCATGATCGCCTGCGTGTCCATCATCTTCCTGCTCTGCATCGTCATCATCCGCATCATGTATGTGGGTCTCCACAGCAACAACACCATGTCCTTCCTGGTCTGCACGGGCATCGCGGCCTCCTTCTTTGTCCAGCTGCTCATCAACACCGGCATGTGCATGGAGATTACACCGGTTATCGGCATCACCCTGCCCTTCTTCAGCTACGGCGGCACCTCGGTCATGACCTCCTTTGCCGCTGTGGGCATCGTTTCCGGCATCAAATTCCGACCAAAGCCGGGACGCTTCATCCGGGGCAGCTGAAACGGAGCGCAGACACACAGAACAGACCGTCTGTAAACCGCATTTTTTGCTATTTTGCACAAATATCAATTTCCGGTTCTGTTTGCGGACAAAAGTCCTTGTTTTTTTCAATAAGTCCGTATATAATACCGTTTCGTTGGATAGATTACCCGGAGCAGGGCTCCGAGAGGTCGAAAAATACGGAGAATGGTCATTCCCGGTGCTTTTGTGAAGACGGGAAGGAAAAGGGAGAAAAGCAGATGGCTGTGCGCAACAATGAGGACCGCCGTGTCCGCAAAACCAAGAAACAGCTTCGCACCGCGCTGACGAGCCTGCTCCTGAAAAAGGATCTGGAGCACATTACGGTTCGGGACGTGGCAGAGCTGGCGGATGTGAACCGGGGAACGTTTTATGCCCATTACCGGGATGTGGAAGGACTGCTCACCTCACTGGAGGAGGAGCTGTACGCCGCGCTTGCTGCTCTGGGCGAGAAATATAAGGATCGGGTGAGCAATGAGTACGCTTTTGCCTATCTGACCGAGCTTTTCGAGCTGGCCGGGGAGAATGCGGATCTGATCTATGCGCTGCGTTCCACCACGGTGGATATGGACTTCCAGCACCGCCTCAATGCGGAGCTGGAGCGGCAGTATCTCCTGCCCCTGCTGCAGACTCGCATCGGCGGTGAGACCGAGCCGGGACTGGCGCTTTCCTATGTGACTGCCGGACTGGTGGCCGTGGCTCTCAAGTGGATCGAGGGCGGCAAAAAGGAAAGCACGGAGACGATGGCCCGCCTCTGCGGCAACATCATCACCCGGGGCGTCGGCGCTGTCTGAGAATGGAATATGCGAATGTCACGTTGGGGCGGTTCCTGAGCCGCCCCAACCGTTTTGTTGCTAGGGTTGAGCTCAACGGCGAGGAGGTCAGCGTTCATGTAAAGAACACGGGCCGCTGCCGGGAGCTGCTGGTCAGGGACGCAAGGGTGGTGCTGAGCATCGCCGAGGGTGATCATAGGAAAACGAAATATGACCTGATCGCAGTCTACAAGGAGGGTACAGGGCTCATCAACATGGACTCCCAGGCGCCCAATGCCGCGGCGAAGGAGCTGCTCCGGCGGCTTTATCCGGACGCGAGGATCGTTCCCGAGCAGAAATGCGGCGCCTCCCGCTTCGATTTTGCGGTGGACACGCCGGAGCATCGGCGCTGGGTGGAGGTCAAGGGCTGCACGCTGGAGCGCTCCGGCCGCTGCTTTTTCCCCGACGCTCCTACGGAGCGGGGCGTGAAGCACCTGCGGGAGCTGCGGCGGCTGGCGGAAGAGGGAGAGAAGGCCACGCTTCTGTTTCTGGTGCAGATGAAGGGCGCGGTGTCCCTCGCTCCCAACGATGAGACCGACCCGGCTTTCGGCAGGGCGCTCCGGGAGGCGGCCGCCGCCGGGGTGGAGATCCTCTGCTATGACTGCCTCGTTACGGAGCGGAGTATGTGCGCAGACCGGCCTCTGCCCGTTCTTCTCTGAGTCTGCGGAGCTGCCGAGGGGAAAAAGTCGCTTTTTCCCCTCTTTTTTCTTGCGTAAACCGCTTTTTCGGGCTATACTGTAAGAAAAAACAAGAGGGGGAGAAGCGTATGAAAACCATCAAGCGTATCGGCGTTCTCACCAGCGGCGGCGATGCTCCGGGTATGAATCCCGTGATCCGCGCCATTGTCCGCACGGCGATGGCGGAGGGCATCAGCGTCATCGGCATCAAGCGGGGCTATGCGGGACTGATCAACGGTGATGTGCAGGAGCTGAAGAATTCGGATGTGGATGGCCTGACGCTCAAGGGCGGCACGATCCTCTACACGGCCCGCTGCGATGAATTTTTAGACCCTGCCTACCGGGAAAAGGCCGCAAAGACCTGCAAATATCTGGGGCTGGACGGCGTGATCGCCATCGGCGGCGACGGCACCTTCCGGGGCGCCGTGGAGCTCTCCAAGCTGGGGGTGCAGGTGGCCGGCATTCCTGCCACGATCGACAACGACATGGGCTGCACGGAGTATACCATCGGCTTCGACACGGCCTGCAATACCATCCTTGACGCCATCGACAAGCTCCGGGACACCGGGCAGAGTCATGAGCGTGTGTCCGTGGTGGAGGTCATGGGCCGTCACGCGGGTCATCTGGCCCTGTATTCCGGCATTGCCGCCGGCGCCTCTGCGGTGCTGCTGCCGGAGCAGGAGGTGGACTTTGAGCATGACGTGGCGGAGATCATCCGCCGGGGTGCGATCCGCGGCCGCCGCCACCACATCGTGGTCATGGCCGAGGGCGTGGGACATGCCACGG
>JAGHSH010000276.1 GCA_018065965.1 Candidatus Apopatocola equi | reverse complement strand
TTCCTGAACGGACGCATGGATCTCTCCAGCGCCGAGGCCGTGATCGACATCATCGACGCCGAAACGCCCATGGCCGCCCGGAATGCCGCCCACCAGCTCAACGGCGCGATCTTCCGGCGCATCGAGGGCGTTTACAGCTCCCTCACGGATGTGTGCGCCCACTTCCACGCCGTGCTGGACTATCCCGACGAGGACATCGAGGAGTTTGCGCTGGAGAACTACCGCTCCGTCCTGCTCTCTGCCGAGAACGATCTGCGCACCCTGCTGGATACCCACAAGCGCAGCCGCGTGCTGGACAAGGGCGTTCCCACCGCCCTGCTGGGTAAGCCCAATGCGGGTAAGTCCTCCCTGCTCAACGCCCTGCTGGGCTATGACCGCGCCATCGTCACCGCCGTGCCCGGCACCACCCGGGACACGCTCTCCGAGCGGGTGCTGCTGGGCAACACCCTCCTGCAGCTCACCGACACCGCCGGTCTCCGCGACACCGGGGACGAGGTGGAGCGGCTGGGCGTGGAGCGCTCCCGCAGCGCCGCCGAGGGGGCTGAGCTGGTGCTCTCCGTGTTTGACGGCAGCCGCAGCTGGGACGAGGAGGACGAGGAGGTCAAGGCGCTGGCGCTGAAGGCCCCCGAGGCCGTGGCCATCGTCAATAAGTGCGACCTGCCCGCAAAGCTGGACGAGAGCCATCTCAGCGGCTTTGGGACCGTGCTGCACATCTCCGCCCTCACCGGTGAGGGACTGAAGGCTCTCGACACCCTGGCCGACGAGCTCTTCCCCCTGCCGCAGGTATCCGCCGGCGAGCTGCTGACCAACGAGCGGCAGGCCGAGGCCGTGGGCCGTGCGCTGGAGAGCCTGCGCGCCTGCATCGATGCTCTGGACAGCGGCATCACCCCCGACGCCGTTCTCACCGAGTGCGAGGCCGCCATGGACGCTCTGGGCGAGCTCACCGGCCGCATCATGCGGCAGGATGTAACTGACCGCATCTTTGAGCGGTTTTGCGTCGGAAAGTAGTAACCGGCGGTTGCACCTCAGTAAAGACTTTTTCACCAGCGCATATACTTGTTTTTCCTTCAGAGACTCTTTATAATGATAAGCGATAAATAAAAAGATGGCGGCTTTTGCCGTTGATCAGGAGGAACCGTAATGGGTAAGAAGTATGTTTACCTTTTCAGCGAGGGCAATGCCAATATGCGTGAGCTCCTCGGCGGAAAGGGTGCCAACCTGGCCGAGATGAGCAACATCGGCCTGCCTGTGCCGCAGGGCTTTACCATCACCACTGAGGCCTGCATCCGCTACTACGACGATGGCGAGAAGATCGCGCCCGAGATCATGGACGAGATCATGTTCTACAAGGACAAGCTGGAGGAAATGACCGGCAAGAAGCTGGGCGACAAGGAAAATCCCCTGCTGGTCTCCGTCCGCAGCGGCGCCCGCGCCTCCATGCCCGGCATGATGGGTACCATCCTCAACCTGGGCATCAACGAGACCGTGGTGGAGACTCTCTCTCAGAAGTCCGGCAATCCCCGCTGGGCCTGGGACTGCTACCGCCGTTTCATCCAGATGTATTCCGACGTTGTCATGGGCGTCGGCAAGGAATATTTTGAAGTTCTCATCGCTCAGATGAAGGAGAAGCGCGGCGTGGAGCTGGACACCCAGCTGACCGCCGAGGATCTCAAGGAGCTGGCCGGCCAGTTCAAGGCCGAGTACAAGGCCAAGCTGGGCGTTGACTTCCCCTCCGATCCCACCGAGCAGCTGGTGGGCGCCGTTATGGCCGTGTTCCGTTCCTGGAACAACGAGCGCGCCATTGCCTACCGCCGCATGAACGACATCCCCGGCGACTGGGGCACAGCCGGGAAAATTATGGAAATGGTCTTCGGCAACATGGGTGACGACTGCGGCACCGGCGTTGCCTTCTCCCGTGACCCTGCCACCGGCGAGAACAAGCTCTACGGCGAGTTCCTGATGAACGCCCAGGGCGAGGACGTGGTGGCCGGTATCCGTACCCCTCAGACCATCGACCAGCTCCGGGAGACCAATCCCGGCGCCTATGAGCAGTTCGCTCAGGTCGCCCACAACCTTGAAAAGCACTACAAGGATCTGCAGGACATGGAGTTCACCATCGAGCACGGCAAGCTCTTCATGCTCCAGTGCCGCAACGGCAAGCGCAGCGCCTTCGCCGCCCTGAAGATCGCCGTTGACATGGTGGAAGAGGGTCTCTGCACCAAGGGCGAGGCTCTGCTGAAGATCGAGCCCAACCAGCTCAACAGCCTGCTGCATCCCCAGTTCGATCCTGCTGCCCTCCGGGACGCCGTCCCCGTGGCCAACGGTCTGGCCGCCTCTCCCGGCGCTGCCTGCGGCGGTGTGTTCTTCACCAGCGAGGCTGCCCGCGACAACGCCAAGAACGGCCCCGTGCTGCTGGTCCGCAATGAGACCACCACCGAGGACATCGAGGGCATGGCTGCCTCCCAGGGCATTCTGACCGCCACCGGCGGCCGTACCAGCCACGCCGCCGTGGTTGCCCGCGGCATGGGCACCTGCTGCGTTTCCGGCTGCGCCGCCATCCGCATCAATGAGGCCGAGCGTTACCTGACCGTCAACGGCCAGCGCGTCAACGAAGGCGAGTTCATGAGCATCGACGGCTCCACCGGCAATGTCTACATCGGCAAGATCCCCACCGTGGACGCCACCGTTTCCGGCGACTTCGCCACCATTATGCAGTGGGCCGACGAGATCCGCTCCCTGAAGGTGCGCACCAACGCCGACACCCCCAAGGACGCCGCCAAGGCCGTGGAGCTGGGCGCCGAAGGCATCGGCCTGACCCGCACCGAGCATATGTTCTTCGACCTCGACCGTATCCCCGTCATGCGCCGCATGATCCTCTCCGACACCGAGGAGCAGCGCCGCGAAGCTCTCGCCAAGCTCCTGCCCATGCAGCAGGGCGACTTCGAGGGCATCTACAAGGCCATGGAAGGCCGCAGCGTTACCATCCGTCTGCTGGATCCCCCTCTGCACGAGTTCCTGCCCACCACCGAGGGGGACATGGAGATCCTCGCCAAGGACATGGGCAAGAGCCTGGACGAGATCAAGGATCGCTGCCGCGCCCTCCACGAGACCAACCCCATGATGGGCCACCGCGGCTGCCGTCTGCCCGTGACCTATCCCGAGATCGCCGAGATGCAGGCCACCGCCATCATCAAGGCTGCTCTCGCCGTCCGCAAGGAGTGCGGCTACGACATCACCCCCGAGATCATGATCCCCCTGGTCTGCGAGGTCAAGGAGCTGGCCTACGTCAAGAACATCGTCAAGGCCGTGGCCGACAAGCTCATCGCCGAGAGCGGTGACAACATGAAGTACATGGTCGGCACCATGATCGAGATCCCCCGCGCCGCCCTCATGGCCGACAAGATCGCCGAGGAGGCCGAGTTCTTCTCCTTCGGCACCAACGACCTGACCCAGATGACCTTCGGCTTCAGCCGCGATGACGCCGGCAAGTTCCTGCCCAGCTACTACACCAAGAACATCTTTGAGCAGGATCCCTACGAGAAACTCGACCAGTCCGGTGTGGGCCAGCTGGTGGAAATGGCCGCCAAGAAGGGCCGCGCCACCCGCCCCGACATCCACC
>JAGHSH010000226.1 GCA_018065965.1 Candidatus Apopatocola equi | reverse complement strand
AGGATAATGGGATTGTGCAGCACCTGCCATGCCAGAGAGATGGCAGCCTGAAAATTCTGGGCGCTGATGTCCTCCTGCATACAGCTCTTCCAGTCCTCGAAGTAATCAAAAACGCTCTGCACCACCTCAAAGCCGGTGCGCAGATCCATGTTGTGAAAGCGAAGCGTACCGCCGTCACCCTTGCATACCACATCGCTTCCGTCGGAGTACACATGGACGCAATTGGTGGCATAGGCCAGTCTGGCGGAGTTTAATGTAACAGGAGCATCCTCGGCCAACTCCATTTGCATATCCATGGCGCTGAGCCGGTTGGCGATCATCCACATACTGAGCTTCATTCTCATACCTCCCGGTGGGTAGAATGGTGATTCCGGAAAGAGTTTCTAACATATTTGCACAATTTTTTCTGGGCAAAAGCCGGAATAGATTATGCTGTGTGTCTATTGGAAGTGGGGGACATTGCCAGTATAATAGCATATAGTCGGAGTTGTTGCAATCATAAGACCATGAGAATAGGGCATTTTCATCATACTTTTTTCTCATTCGCTCCGAAAAATGCTGTTTCAAATCATAATTTATTCATCAAATGTAGGAGGAACCACCGTATGAGCGTCAGCAAGTATATGCAGCGTGCCGCCACCCGCGATTACAGCCGGTACTGGCAGGATCCCAAGTCCTTGCCCGCCATGATGCAGCGTCCCAAGGCTCCGCTGGATCAGCGTCCCTATCCCATCGCCGTTTCCGAGAACTATAAGCGTGCCGTCACCGGCAATCAGCCTTACTGGATGCCCCTCTACGGCAACGATACCAACACCATCTGGCCCGACGCCATCGAGGAGCACCCCGTGCCCGAGACCGTGGACGACTATGACTGGTGGGGCGTTCTGTGGCAGTGGGTTCCCTCCGCCGGCGGCTCCATCACCATGCCCGGCACCCGCGTCATCAACGATTTTGAGAACTGGGAGAACGATTTTGACTGGCCCGATCTGAGCCTGCCCGACTGGAAGACCGACGGCGCCAAGCTCGCCGCCAATCTGGATCCCGAGCGTGCTCACATCTATCAGTGCGTGGAAGGCATCACCGAGCGCGTCCACGAGATGATGCCCTTCGATGAGTACCTGCTTTCCTTCTACACCGATCCCGAGGCCATGCACCGCTTCCTGGAGAAGATGGCCGACTACAAGATCGAGCTCTGCCAGAAGGTCATCGACAACTACGGCCGCGTGGACGGCGTCCTCTACCACGACGACTGGGGCACCCAGCGCGCCGGCTTCTACTCCAACGAGATGTTCCGCGAGTTCATCGTGCCCCCCACGAAGCGCTTCTTCCAGACCCTGAAGGCTCAGGGCAAGTTCATTGAGCTGCACTCCTGCGGCAAGAACATCCAGTACTGCCCCGAGATGATCGACATGGGCGTGGATATCTGGAACCCCCAGCAGCCCATCAACGAGCCTGATGAGCTGATGAACTTCAACAAAGAGCTGTCCTTCGTGTTCGGCCTCCGTCTGGATCCCGAATGGAACGAGCAGCAGATCCGCGACGCCGTTGACGCCTTCGTGGAGAAGTACGGTGTGAACGGCCGTGCGGTCGCCTCCATCTGGGGCAAGCCCGAGCAGACCGCCATCGCCCGCGACGAGCTCTTCAACTACTCCCTGAACTACTACAACAAGCTCTACAAGCGCGCATAAGAAAACGCAGCGCCCCTGCCATCCGGCAGGGGCGCTTTGTCATAAAAAAGTGAACCTCTGCCGAGAGGCAGAGGTTCACTTTGCAGCGGAGAGGTTCAGCCCATCTTGAAGCCGGGAACCTTGAAGTCTTCCACAGCCTTGATGTTGCTGCCGTCGGTAACAACGTAGCCGCAGTGGAGGCAGCGCATGGGGCCGATGGTAAGGGTGTAGGTGTAAACGACCTTACCGTTCTCATAAGTGCTCTGCGTGGAGCTCTGGGAGTAGCCCATGAACAAACCGCAATTGGGGCAGTAAACAGTCTTGAGGTCGGAGTTGGTGAAGAAGGTGCCGGTCTTTCCGGGGGCAGCAGCGGAGGCGGTGATGGCGCAGAAGGCAGCGAGGATGAGGACGATGCTCAGGAGCACAGCGATTTTCTTTTTCATCTTGGGTTTCTCCTTTTCGTTTAGTTTAGCGTATTAAAACACAAAATGATTAAAATGTCAATGTATAAGCTCACAAAAGAAGATGGACTATAATTAATTTTGCTGTATTAAATCAATAAATTGCAGCGTGTAATAATTGCGAAATCTGTAATTCAATGTGCTTTTCGCTTGCTCAGCCGACATTGGGGCGATTCCCGGCAGCGGATAAAAGCGCCCGGCGGGGGCAGACTATACCGCAGGGGGTGATCGGTTTATGGATGAAAACCGGGACTGCGGGCTGCTCTCCGTGGGAGGCATCCGCATTCTTACGGTCATTGGGCAGATCGAGGGGCATATGCTGCTCCCGGCGGAGAGCAAGACCACCAAATATGAGCATATGCTGCCGCTGCTCTGCGCCATCGAGGAGGACGAAACGGCCTCGGGGCTGCTGCTCCTGCTCAACACGGTGGGCGGCGACACGGAGGCGGGGCTTGCCATGGCAGAGCTGATCGCCTCCATGACGAAGCCCACGGCTTCTCTGGTGCTGGGCGGCGGGCATTCCATCGGCGTACCGCTGGCCGTGGCTGCCGACCGGAGCTTTATAGTACCCTCAGCCGCCATGACGCTGCATCCGGTGCGGCTCAGCGGCACGGTCATCGGCGTGATGCAGACCTGGAACTCCTTCGAGCGCATTCAGGAGCGCATTAATGCTTTTACGGTGAAGCATTCCCGCATTTCCCCGGAGCGGCTCCGCTCGCTGATCTACGCCACCGGCGAGCTGACCCAGGACGTGGGCAGTGTGCTCTACGGGGAGCAGGCCGTGGAGGAGGGACTCATCGACGAGCTGGGCGGACTGGATCGGGCTCTTGCGTATCTCCACGGCAGACAATGAAAAAAGGACGGTTCTACCGTCCTTTTTTCGTAATAAGCTTTCTTGCTTTGAATGCGCTTCCTGAAATACTCAGCAAAGGAACCATGGTATTTGCAAATGATGAAAGACATCCGGGGAAACTGGGGTTCATGTTCGCGGCGCCGGTTGAAATCATGGGCAAGAAAACATATGTGGGCGCAGTCGTGCATCAGATGATTGCGGACGGTCAGAATAAATTCTACCTACTCGATATGGTGGATGAAAGGGGCTGGAGATTTGGTATTGAAAAAGATGCCGACAGCTCAATGGGCCGAGTCCCACAAGGAGTGGTTACCGGAGAGTCTGTGGCATCTTTTAAAGCAAAGGTAACACAGAAACCGGACGTTGTCAAGCCATCAAAATCTCAGCTCAACGTGGACACCGACAACCCCCTCTACCGCTCCGGCGTGGAAGAGGCAGACTACGGCGAAGCTCTGCCGGACGGCTACAGCGAGTACGAAATTGTGCAGGAAATGCTCTCGGACGCCCGCGGAACCATGAACGATTTTAAGGGAAACACCAAGCTGAAAGCCGAGCCGGACGAGGAAGTGCGGCAGCAGGTCGGCGAGCGGAGAACGGGCACGAGAGGGAGCGGGAGCAACCGTTCCGAGCTGGGCATCGGCTCACAGGAAACGCAGAACCGCCGGGGATATCGCCGAGGACATCCGGAACGGGAAAAAGCCGGACACCATTCACCTGTCATCGAACGGGCTTGACACGGACACAGAGAGCGGGTATGATGAACTCTCAAAAAAGGCAGAGGAAAACTATGCGAGAGTAATGGAGGGAATAAGAAATGCGGAGCAACGGGGAACCGATGGCGCTGGTAAGAAGAAACGGAATATTAGTATGGGTGCCTTGGAACGAATCTTCAAAGACGAATATGTCACCGAAGGAAAAGAACGAGGCAACTACGCAAAGGCAGTTAGAGCAGCAGGAGGATGCAGAGAAGAAGTCGTGAATCAGGCGTACGGAATTACCGCGATGGTAATTCAGGAAGATTTCTACACTTTGGAAATGCTCAGGTCGGCAAGGGCGAGCAAGAACGCCGAGGTTGATGTAATATACTATCTTGGCCAGATGAAACCGAACACAACGGAATTATTGGGTATGTTGAAAACGACTACACTGGGCATGTTTTGAAAATTTCAGAAAGCACTATTCGGACAATGTGACGGATATGAAGATTCTGGACGTAGGCCACTCAGTAAGCGGAAGAATAAAAAAGGGCGAGGATCCGTCTCACATGACGTGAAATCGCCCAAAAGGACTATTCACAAAGATCCTCGCTCTTCTATTACAATAGCAGAAATACTTGAGATTGTCAATAGTACCCACAGGGGAATCCTGTCTCAGAACATTCTGGAGCACTTTAATGAAGAGAGACCAAAGGATGGATGTGGTAGTGACTGACAAGATTGTTACAGATCAGAAAACAGCACAGAAGGTGCCGGCGGTAGTGATATTGAATCCTAATAAAAGAGGAAACTTCAATAAGGTAGAAATTGACACTAATTTGATAAAATCTGCCTATGGAAAGAAAAACCCAATACGCTATATATCAAAGGCACTGCTCGACGATTTGCTTCTCGATGTAAACGTAGAAAAAAGCCAACACATCAGGAATACCCCTGGGGTCAAATTCCCCAACAACATTCCTTAGGTTGACTTTGAGGCTAATATAGCAGAATACCTCAAAACTGTCAAGAGCAATCATTCGACTATCGGAGTTGATGAGGATACAGAAATACCTATTTCTGTTCCGGGAGGATTGGGCAACAAAATTGCACATACCACCCCGGCGGGAACGGAAACAAGGAGAACGCAGGAGCAGGGCCGAACTTCGCAGGAACCACTGCAGGACACCGACAACCCGATCTACCGCTCCGGCGTGGAGGAGGCAGACATCGGCGAAGCCGTCACGGATCCAATTGACGAGAGCGTCAGCATCAACCGCCTGTCGAAGGCCGAGGCGCAGACCATTTACGGGTATGGCTTTATGATATTGAAAAAAGGACGGAAGAATCCGTCCTTTTTCTGCTTTTCAGCTTCTGTATTCGAATTCCAGACCCTCGACATTGATAAACTGACCGTCCTCAATGCCTTTCGCCTCCAGCATCTCGTAGATGTGATTGTCCCGGAGGGTGCGGTCGAAGTACATCCGGCTTTCGTAGTCGGTAAAGTTGGTGCGGGCCACCAGTCGGGAGAGCCATGCGCCCTCCAGATACCAGGTGTCGCCCTCCAGACGCATTTCGGTGTCCTCAGGCTCGCCGCGGTTCTCCTCCACGGGCACGTAATCGGGCTCGTAGACGGCGATGGGGGGCAGCTCCTGCAGCCTTGCGGCGGCGTACCCCATCAGCTCCCGGACGCCGCTCTGGGTGGCTGCAGAGATCTCAAAGAAGCGATAGCCCTGCGCTTCCACATAGGCTTTCAGCTTTTCCAGACCCTCGCGCTCGTCGCCGAGAACATCGCACTTGTTTGCGCAGACGATCTGGGGCCGCTTGGCAAGCTCGGGGGAGTAATCCCGAAGCTCTTTGTTGATGGCCTCAAAATCCTCAATGGGATCCCGACCCTCGCTTCCGGAGCCGTCCACCACATGGATGAGCAGGCGGCAGCGGTCGATGTGCCGCAGGAAGTCATGTCCCAGACCGGCGCCCTCACTGGCGCCCTCGATGATGCCGGGAATGTCGGCCAGCACAAAGCTCACGCCCTCGTCGATGTATACCACGCCCAGATTGGGGGAGAGGGTGGTGAAATGATAGTCGGCGATCTTGGGACGGGCGCGGCTGACCACGCTCAGCAGGGTGCTCTTGCCCACGTTGGGGAAGCCTACCAGACCCACATCGGCCAGCAGCTTCAGCTCCAGTGTGAGCTCAAAGGCCTCGCCCTCCATGCCGGGCTTGGCGAAGCGGGGTACCTGCCGGGTGGGCGTGGCGAAATGCTGGTTGCCCCAGCCGCCGTTGCCGCCCCGGGCAATGGTGAAGCGCTCGGTCTCGGAGAGGTCGGCCATGATGCTGCCGCTCTCCCGGTGACGGATGAGCGTGCCTCTGGGAACCTTGATATACAGGGTCTGACCGTCCTTGCCGCTGCAGCGCTTGTTCTGGCCGTTCTGACCGTCACCGGCTACATACTTCCTCTTGTAGCGGAAGTCCAGCAGGGTGGACATATGCTCATCCACCACAAAGACGATGTCACCGCCGCGGCCGCCGTCGCCGCCGTCGGGGCCGCCGGCCGCCACATATTTTTCGCGGTGAAAGCTCACCGCGCCGTCACCGCCGCGGCCGGCGCGGACGGTAATATTCACTTTATCGACAAAAGTATTTGCCATAGCTTACCTCAAATCCATAAGATCCCAAAACGAAGTTTTTCGATGAGGATAAAAAAAGCGGGAACAGTAGCCTGCTCCCGCCTGTAAGCCGAATCACTGAACGATCTCGTAGACAGAGACCTGCTTGCGATTCGCATCCTTGCGCTCGAACTTCACGGTGCCGTCCACCAGAGCGTAGAGGGTATCGTCTCCGCCGATACCGACGTTCACGCCGGGATGGATCTTGGTGCCGCGCTGTCTGACAAGGATGTTGCCGGCCAGAACGAACTGACCGTCGGCGCGCTTGGGCCCGAGACGCTTGGACTCGCTTTCGCGGCCGTTACGGGTGCTGCCCATGCCTTTCTTGTGTGCCATGCTGTTTTACACCTCCGATTGTCAAATAGTGTGGCTGAAATCAACCGTTGATAGCGCTGATGGTGAGCTTGGTGTAGGGCTGACGATGGCCCTGGGTACGCCGATAGTTCTTCTTGGGCTTCATCTTGTAGACGCGGATCTTCTTGGCCTTGCCGTTCTTGTCGACGGTAGCGGTAACGGTAGCGCCGGCGATCACGGGGGTGCCGAAAACGGAAGACTCCTCGTCAACGATGGCCAGAACC
>JAGHSH010000274.1 GCA_018065965.1 Candidatus Apopatocola equi | reverse complement strand
TCCCACCATCGGCCGCAGCTACAGTATCCCCGCGGGCCATCAGCATCTCAACGGCTATAACGCTCTGGGCGTTGTCCGCTTCCGCCACAATACGGATGGCAGCGGCTATCCCAACGGCGATCTGGGCCGTGTACAGACCCAGCAGGCCTTTGCCATCGCCCTTGCCAAGCAGATGCTTTCTCTGGGCAATATCCCCAATCTCGGCAAGATCATCGACATTATGACCTCAAATCTGAAAACCAATCTGAGCTCCGGCAACATGGCCTATTATGCCCAGGAATTTATGAAGCTCAGCAGCGAGGACATCACCTTCTCCACCATGCCCTATGAGCCTGTGTATATCAGAGGCGGCAGCTATGTGAGCTGCCAGCTGGGGCCGTGGATCCAGATGCTCAACGAGAAGCTCAACCCCTACTATCAGGACATCACCGAGGAAAATCTGGACATCCTCACCTATGTGAACGGGAACTTCTACGCCACCTCCGGCGTGCTGGCAGGCGGCTACGATTCCTTCTACGATTACACCGCATTAACAGGCTGACGGCCGAAAGGAAGATAGATATGCTTACACCCTATGAAATCGCACGCAAGGCTGTTCAGGCGCTGGACAGCAAAAAGGCGCGGGACATCACCGTTCTGAAAACGGAGAAGGTGTCCTCTCTGGCGGATTACTTTATCATCGCCACCGCGACCTCCTCCACCCACGGCAAGAGCCTTGTGGAGGAAACCGAAAAGCAGCTCTCCGAGGCCGGAGAGCCTCCCCTGCGCCGGGAGGGCTACCGCAGCGGCAGCTGGGTGCTGCTGGACTTTGGCTGCGTGGTCGTCCATGTGTTCATGCAGGAAACCCGCGAGTTCTATAATCTTGAACGGCTGTGGAGCGACGCCGTGGCCGTGGATATTTTTACGATGATCGAGGGAGAAGAGTAAAAAATGAAGTACGATTTTGCAGCCATTGAGAAGAAATGGCAGACCTACTGGGACGAGCACAAGACCTATGCCGCCACGAACGGCGGTGACAAGCCCAAGTTTTTCGGTCTCATCGAGTTCCCCTATCCCTCCGGCGACGGCCTCCACGTGGGTCATCCCCGTCCCTACACCGCCATTGATATCGTGGCACGCAAGCGCCGTATGCAGGGCTATAACGTGCTCTATCCCATCGGCTACGATGCCTTCGGCCTGCCCACCGAGCGTTATGCCATTCAGCACCATATGCGCCCCGAGCTGGTCACCAAGCGGAACGTGGCCCGCTTCACCGAACAGCTGAAGATGCTGGGCTACAGCTTTGACTGGGATCGCTGCATCGTTACCACTGACCCCGATTACTACAAGTGGACCCAGTGGATCTTCCTGCAGATGTTCAAGAAGGGTCTGGCCTACAAGACCAGCATTCCCGTGAACTGGTGCACCGACTGCAAGATCGTTCTGGCCAACGAAGAGGTCGTCAACGGCGTGTGCGAGCGCTGCGGCGGCCCCGTCATCAAGAAGGAAAAGTCCCAGTGGATGCTGGGCATCACCAAGTACGCCCAGCGTCTGCTGGACGATCTGGACGATCTGGATTACATCGAGCGTGTCAAGACCCAGCAGCGCAACTGGATCGGCCGTTCCACCGGCGCGGAGGTGGACTTCGTCACCAGCGCCGGCGATAAGCTCAAGGTTTTCACCACCCGCTGCGATACCCTCTTCGGCGTGACCTATATGGTCATGTCCCCCGAGCACGCCCTGCTTGCCGATTGGATGAAGCGGGGACTCATTCAGAACATGGAGGCCGTGAAGGAATATCAGGCCGCCGCCGCCCGGAAGAGTGATTTCGAGCGCACCGAGCTGGAGAGCAAGGAAAAGACCGGCGTAAAGCTGGAGGGCGTCCGGGCGGTGAACCCCGTCACCGGCGACGAGATCCCCATCTTCCTCTCCGATTACGTTCTGGCCACCTACGGCACCGGCGCCATCATGGCCGTGCCCGGTCACGATCAGCGCGACTGGGACTTTGCCAAGGCCTTTGATCTGCCCATCATCGAGGTGGTGCAGGGCGGCAATGTGGAGGAGTGCGCCTTCACCGACTGCGCCACCGGCGTGCTGGTGAACTCCGGTTTCCTCAACGGTCTGCAGGTGGAGGAGGCCAAAGCCACCATGATCCGCTGGCTGGAGGAAAAGGGCATCGGCAGCGAGAAGGTCAACTTCAAGCTCCGCGACTGGGTATTCTCCCGTCAGCGTTACTGGGGCGAGCCCATCCCCATCATCCACTGCGACAAGTGCGGCTGGGTGCCCATGGACGAGAAGGATCTGCCTCTGATGCTCCCCGATGTGGAGAGCTATGAGCCCACCGACAACGGTGAGAGCCCGCTGGCTGCCATCCGCGACTGGGTGGAATGCACCTGCCCCCGGTGCGGCGGCCCTGCCGAGCACGAGACGGATACCATGCCCAACTGGGCCGGCTCCAGCTGGTATTTCCTGCGCTACATGGATCCCCTCAACGACAAGGCCCTTGTGGGCGAGGACGCGGTGAAGTACTGGAATCAGGTGGACTGGTACAACGGCGGCATGGAGCACACCACGCTGCACCTGCTTTATTCCCGCTTCTGGCACAAGTTCCTGTATGATATCGGCGTGGTGCCCACCAAGGAGCCTTATGCCAAGCGCACCAGCCACGGCATGATCCTGGGTCAGAATCCCCATAACTTTGCCAATCTTCCTGCGGAGGAGCAGGCGGCTCTTGTGGCCGAGTACGGCGATGAAAAGGGCGCCCGGAAGCATCTCCGGGAGCGCTACGGCGAGATGGCCGACCAGCAGATCGTGAAGATGAGCAAGTCGCTGGGCAACGTGGTCAATCCCGATGACGTGGTCAAGGCCTTCGGCGCGGACACCCTGCGTACCTACATCATGTTCCTGGGCGACTTTGAAAAGGCCGCTCCCTGGCAGGACGATGCGGTCAAGGGCTGCAAGCGCTTCCTGGATCGTGTCTGGAATCTCTGCGAGGTGAAGCGCGAGGGCGATGCGCTCTCTGCCGCCAACGAGAAGGAGATCCATAAGACCATCAGCAAGGTCAGCTCCGACATTGAGGAGATGAAGTTCAACACCGCCATTGCTGCTCTGATGGGACTGGTGAACAAGTTCTACCAGAACGAGCCCAGCCGCGGCGATGTGAAGGTGCTGCTGGCTCTGCTGAGCCCCTTCGCCCCTCACCTCTGCGATGAGCTTTGGGAGCAGCAGGGCTTCGAGGGTCTCTGCTGCACCTCTCAGTGGCCTGAGCATGACGAGAGCAAGACCGTGGACGCGGAAAAGACGCTGGCCGTGCAGGTCAACGGCAAGCTCCGCGGCACCGTTACCGTGGCCGCCGGCTGCACCCAGGAGACGGCGCTGGAGGCTGCGAAGCTGGACAAGAAGGTCGCCGGCTACCTCAACGGCGCGGAGATCGTGAAGATCATCTTTGTGAAGGACAAGCTCATCAACATCATTATCAAGCCCGGCAAGTAAGCTGTCAGTACAGCGGGGCGGCCTGCACCGCCGCCCCGCAGGGAGTAAGCATGGACATACGCTATTGCGACGATTCCCTTGTGGTCTGCATCAAGGAAGCCAACATTCTCTCCACCGACGAGGAGGGCGGCCTCCCCGGTCTGCTCCGGCAGGAGCTGGGCGGCGAGATCCGCACGGTGCATCGGCTGGATCGGATGGTCAGCGGTCTGATGGTGCTGGCCCGCACCAAGGCTGCCGCTGCCGCGCTCACGGAGCAGATCAGCGCCAAGCGCTTTCATAAGGCGTATCTGGCTGTGGTTCACGGCCAGATCGAGCCGCTCACCGGCAGCTACCGGGATCTGATGTACCGGGATCGCCGGGAGTGCAAAAGCTATGTGACCTCCGCTCCCGGCAAGGGTGTGCAGGAGGCACTGCTGGATTATGAGTGCCTCGCCTCAGCGGGCGATAAGAGCCTTGTGCGCATCCTTCTCCACACGGGGCGCACCCATCAGATCCGCTGCCAGTTTGCACACCATGGCCACAGCCTTTTCGGGGAGAAAAAATATGACCCCCACGGCGATTCCTGCCCGTTGGCGCTCTTTTCCGCCGAGCTGGGCTTCACGCATCCCGTTACGGGGGAGCCAATGCGCTTTTCCGCCCGCCCGGAGCCGATCGAACCCTGGACGGAGCTGCTGTATCAGTAAAGGAGATACAAGATCATGGACATTCATCAGGTCAGAAAAATCTATGGAATCATGGCGCTCACTGCTGTCATTCTGGTTGGCTTTGCGCCTGTGGTCGGCATGGTGGTCAGCCGGAGCCTTTTCATTGAAATGCTCATTCTCGGCTTTATTATGGCCATTCTGTCGATCATCTTTGCCTGGAAGAAGTACCGCTGCCCCTATTGTGATGAGATTCTCCGCGCCCGTGAGCCAATGCCCGACTGCTGCCCCAACTGCGGCGCAAGACTGCGTGAGTGACGGATGCTACGAAGCCCCCCGAATGCATGGCATTCAGGGGGCTTCGTTGTGGATGTTTCAGGGGAAAAATAAGGGTTCAAAAAAGGCTGTTTGAGTGTGTTACGGAGGAAAGACTGGAAGGGTAGGATAATGGAAAAGAAATATTTGCAGAAATAATCTTGGCAGAAGCCTCCAGCCCGGGATTGTTGTCATGTATACAAAAACTCTTTCCTAACGCATACAAAATACTCAGGCCAATTGTTGAGGTAACCAAGTAATGGAAGAAGCACTTGAAAGGTACTACAAATATTTCGAAGAAAACTACCCACTCATTATTGTAGGGACTGCTTCGGAAGAAGAAATTATCAGGCGAATTGACAGTCGCATTGCTGAAAACAAGCCTGAGAAAGTTCCTGAATACGAAGACGAGGTTGACTATTAATTAATTGTCAGTAAGTTAAATACACGGTTTTTTCAAGGGGCTGCAGGGATGCAAGCCCCCTTTTCATGCACAGAAACAGGAAAAAACTATGAAAGGGGAAACAAGGGCATGACTGATGAACCCAAGCTGTTGGAAATCCGCGGATAGGCAACCATTGCAGATGAAGCAGATAATCTATACATAGTCCGATCCTGGCGAAGCCAAAAAGAAGTACTGTCAAGCCCTCAATACATATACTATCGCTGTGGATACCGCCAACAACAAACCCCGAAAAACCCTTGGAAAACAAGGCTTTTCGGGGTTCCGTGTTTCTGGTGCCGGTGGTGGGTTTCGAACCCACACGATGTTGCCATCTCGGGATTTTAAGTCCCGTGCGTCTGCCGTTCCGCCACACCGGCATGCTTTGCAGTTTATCACTAATTGGGGGACATGTCAAGGCGTTTGCGAGCATAGACTTCCTTGAAAGGGGAGTGGAGCATGGGACGGGAAGAGAGTGCAGCCAATCGACCTCAGAATATCATTCTGGAAAACCGGACGAATCTGCGTCTGTCCGGCGTGGAGGAGGTGAGCCATTTCGACGATACGGCGGTGATCCTCCGCACGGTGCTGGGCGAGCTGAGCATACAGGGCGAGGGACTGAAGGTCGAGCAGCTGCAGGTGGAGAGCGGCGAGATCCGCATCAGCGGAAAGATCTCCGCGCTGATCTATGCCCGGGAAAGCACAGGACTGTGGGAGCGGCTCTTTGGCTGATGGAAAGGGATATTACCGGGGAACTGGTCTCCCTGCTGCTGCCGCTGGGGCTGGGCTTCGTCATGGGTACGGTCTACGATTTTCTGCGCATTGTCCGTGTCGGACTGCCGCATGCGCTGCGAAAGCTCTGGGAGCTGGGCTATGTGACGGCCTGCAGCCTGTGGTTTTTCGGCGTGTGTCTGCGTCTGGATTCGGAGATCCGGGGGAGTATGCTGCTGGCACTCTTTGCGGGCGCTGCGCTCTATGGGCTGTCCCTGCGTCCGGTTCTGTGCAGGCTTTGGGACAAAATCGTCTGCTGGGAGACCATTCAGGCGGGAAAAGTGGAGAGGATATGGAAAAAAATACTAATTTTTGTGAAAAAACTATTTGCAAAGCTGCAAAAAGCGTATACAATAAAATGGAAACAGGCCGCTGAGCGCTGCCGGAGGGGAAAACAGCATGAAGAAGCTGACACAGCGTCTGGTGATTTGCTGGATCCTGCTTTTCGCACTTCTCGGATTGCATACCCTGTGGAGCGTGAGAACGGAGGAGCAGCGCGCACAGCAGCGTCTGCGGGAACTGCAGGGCGAGGCCGAACGGCAAAGAGCGGAGAATGACCTGCTTCGGCAGAAGCTGGCACGGGCAGGAGAGCAGGACGAACTTGAACGGATGGCAAGGGAGCAGCTGTTTCTGGTCTACCCGGATGAGAAGATACTAATCGACGCAGGAAATTGAGGAGAGAGAATGGAACTGATTGTGGGAGCGATTCTGGAGGGGAAGGTCAGCGGCATTACCGGCTTCGGGGCATTCGTGAGCTTCGAGGGCGGGCAGAGCGGTCTGGTACATATTTCCGAGATCGCCGATACCTATGTGAACGACGTGCACGATTATCTGAGCGTGGGACAGTCCGTGAAGGTCAAGGTACTGAACATCACGCCGGAGGGGAAGATCAACCTGTCAGTGAAGCAGGCTCTGCCCCGGGAGGAGAGAAAGCCGCGCACCGCTGCGCCCCGTTCGGCACAGGGCGGCAGCAGCTCGCGTCTCGCCGCCCATCGGCAGACGCCTCCGGAGATGCAGGAGCCCGGCTTTGACGCGGGCTTTGAGGAAAAGCTGAAGCACTATATGCAGGATTCGGAGAGCAAGATGAACGGCAACAAGCTCTATGCCGACCGCAAGGGCAGCAGCCGCAGAAGAAAATAAACGATAAACCCCGGGAAGCACAGCTTCCCGGGGTTTCTTTGTATCAAACAGCCAGAACGACGATCTTTCCGTCCTTCACGCTCACGCCGATCTCGGCGGCGGCACTCTGGCGGTGGTCGATCAGCTCGGTGGCGTTGGCGTCCTCCACGTCCTTTTCAATGAGACGCTGCAGGTTACGGGCGCCGTAGGTCTGGGAGTAACCCTTTTCGGTCAGGTATGCGATCACGCTCTCGTCCCAGCGGAGGGTCATGCCACGCTCGGCCATGGCGGTGCGGAGCTGCTCCATCATCAGCGCGGCGATCCCGCGGAAGTTCTCCTCGGTGAGCTTGTGGAAGCAGATGATATCATCCACCCGGTTGATGAACTCGGGACGCAGGAACTCGTTGAGCGCCTTCAGGGCTCTTTCCTTGTCCTGCTCATCCACGGTCTGGTTGAAGCCCACGCTGCCGGTCTTTCGGTCGCTGCCGGCATTGGAGGTCATGACGATCACGGCATTCTCAAAATTTACCGTGCGGCCCTGGGCATCGGTGATGCGGCCCTCATCGAGGATCTGCAGAAGGATGTTCAGCACGTCCGGGTGCGCCTTTTCGATCTCGTCAAAGAGCACCACGCTGTAGGGCCTGCGGCGGATCTTCTCGGTGAGCTGTCCGGCCTCGTCATAGCCCACATAGCCCGGGGGAGAGCCGATGAT
>JAGHSH010000057.1 GCA_018065965.1 Candidatus Apopatocola equi | reverse complement strand
GTTTTTAATTTTATGTTACAGCTCAGCCGCGCTCGTAGTACTTCTTGCGGGAGTACACGTAAACCTCTTCCTTGAAGGCGTCGGTCAGGCGGGCACGGGCGGTGCCGGCCAGAATGACGGGCTTGCCGGGCTCGGAGAAGCGGTCAACGAACTTGCGGGCCTCGGCGCGCTGCTCCTCCTCGGAGAGCTGAGGAATGTCCTCGCGGGTGGGGAAGGCGTGGAGGATGATCTTGTCGCCGTAGTTGTCGTAAAGCCACTCGATGTCGTTCATGAGCTGGGGAGCCCACTCGTCGATGCCGGCGTCGATGAACACCTGCACGCGCTTGTCGTTGTGACCGCAGGAATGGATGGAGGTCACGCGGCCCAGGGAGTGGATGTGGTTGCAGATCTGCTTCATGTAGGGCAGGAACAGCTCGCGGGCGATGTCCTCGGAGAAGAAGGTGGACTGCTGGGAGCCCCAGTCATCGTGGAAGTTCACGATGTCGATCTGGGGGAAGTAGTGAACGTTCAGGGTGATGACCTCGCAGGCGAAGTCGGTGAAGGCCTGGAACATCTCCTTGATGGCGTCGGTCTGCTCCTCATCCAGCAGAGCCATGGCGGCGGGAACGAAGCCCATCATGGAGATGAGACGCTCGAACCAGAAGCCGTTGGTGTAGCTGACCTCGAGAGAGTAGCGGGAGTCGATCTTGGAGCGCTCCACAGCACCCTCCCAGTCCCAGGTCTTGGGATCGGGCAGATGAACCTTTTCCTTCCAGTTGTTCACATCGTCGAGGAGCTGGGGCTTCTCGGGGTGAACGATGGAGCCGCCGGCGGTTTTCTCATAGACCCACTCGATGCCCAGATCGTCGACCAGACCGTCCGGGCCGCCGCGGCCCATGTGGTTGTTCCAGGGATCCATGGTGTACTTGGCGTCGCCGCTCAGGGGCAGCCAGAGAGGCTTGCGGTCGTTATAGAGCATGTGCAGGTTCTCTCTGGGGGTGATGGGATAGGTGTAAACGGGCGTGGCGGGGCCGCCGAACATGCCGGGGGCCATCTCGCAGGCGCGGATCTCGGTTTCTTCGTAGGGGTACTTCAGAAACATTTCTCTTTCTCCTTTTCAGAATTGGAATGGATTGTCCGATGAATGAATGATACCATGCAAAAAATGCATTGTCAAGATGAGCCTGCGATTTTAGCAATATGAGCTGTCAGCAGGAAGCAAAATCAGCTGATATGCGGTTTTCGGTGCTGAAGGGGCGGCTCAGTCCTCCGTGAGCAGCTCGATGACCTGCTGCATCTCCGGGGAGACCCACTTGTTCCGGGCATAGAACAGCTGCCGCCAGATGGGCAGATTGATATCCTGCACATTCAGTGTGACCAACGTTCCCCTGCGCAGATCCTCTTCGATGACGAAATCCGGCAGGTAGCTGATGCCCACGCCCTGCCGCAGCAGCTCGCAGATGAGATGCGTGTCGCCGGATTCGATCAGCGGCCCGATCCGCCTGCCCCGGCTGGAGAGCGCCTCGTCCAGCATGGCGCGGTAGCTCATGCCCTCCTCCGTCAGCAGCAGGTCTGTGTCCAGCAGCTCCAGCGCAGAGATCCGTTCCCGTCCGGCCAGCGGGTGATCCCACCGGGTCACGAAGCACATGTTCACCGGCGCTTCCAGCGCGGTCACCAGCTTGCTGTCGAAGGTCTGCCGGTCCAGGGTGTAGATCAGATCCACCTCGTTCCGCTGCAGCCGGAGGAAGGTGTCCACCGTGGAGCCGGTGATGAGCTGCAGCCGGATGTCCGGGTAGAGGGCGTGGAAGCGGGAAAACTTCTCCCGCATCTGCCAGTCGGCCAGCGACTCTGCAATGCCCAGCCGCACCAGTCCGGAGGGGGCCTCCTCGCTGCCGGCGATGTGGCAGGCTTCGGCGGAAAGGCGCAGAATGTTGTAGGCGATCGGCAGGAGCCTCCGCCCCTCGTTGGTCAGCGTAACGGTGCGGTTGTTGCGGTCGAAGAGCTGCACGGAAAGCTCCTCCTCCAGCTGCCGGATCTGAAAGGAAACGGTGGACTGGGTGAAGCCCAGCAGCTCCGCCGCCCGGGTGAAGCTCCGCAGCTCTGCCACCACCCGAAAGGATTCCAGATTCTTAATATCCATAACAAACCTCAATAGAAAAAATCGATAATATAAAGAGAAACAATTTGCTTTGCAAATGACAGTTTGTATTATATAATGCGAACATTATCAAATCAACAGGATTTGGTGAAAAAGGAGAAAAAAATGGAAAAGCGTGAAAGACTCGGAAGCCGTTTGGGCTTCATTCTGCTCTCTGCAGGCTGCGCCATCGGCTGCGGCAATGTCTGGAAGTTCCCCTGGATGTGCGGCCAGTATGGCGGCGGCAGCTTTATTCTTGTATATGTGATCTGCCTTCTGGTGCTGGGTCTGCCGGTTATGACCATGGAGTTTTCCGTGGGCCGTGCCGCGCAGAAGAGCCCTCTTTATATGTACCAGCAGCTGGAAAAGAAGGGACAGAAGTGGCATCTCCACGGCTATGTTTCCCTCATCGGCAATCTGGCGCTGATGGCCTTTTACACGGTCGTCACCGGCTGGATCATCTACTACTTCGTTCAGTTCCTGACGGGCAGCACCGCCGAGCTGGGCTTTGTTCCCATGATCACCAACGGCGCCCTGAACATGAAGTATCTGGCCATTGCGGTGGTTCTGGGCTTCGGCATCCTCTGCTTTGATCTGCAGGGCGGTCTGGAGCGTATCACCAAGGTCATGATGGTGGGTCTGCTGGGTCTGATGCTCGTTCTGGTCGTCAACTCCTTCACCCTCTCCGGTGCGGCCGAGGGTCTTCGTTTCTATCTGGTTCCCGATATTTCCAAGATCACCGGCCCCGTGATCGTGGGCGCCATGAATCAGGCCTTCTTCACCCTGTCTCTGGGCATGGGCTCCATGGCTATCTTCGGCTCTTACATCGACAAGGACCGCACCCTCATGGGTGAGAGCGTGAACATTATCTGCCTTGACACGCTGGTGGCCGTGCTGGCCGGTCTCATCATGTTCCCCGCCTGCTTCACCTACGGCGTGCAGGTGGACGCCGGCCCCTCCCTCCTCTTCAACACCATGGCTACCGTGTTCAACAACATGAACGGCGGCCGCATCTGGGGCACCATGTTCTTCCTGTTCATGACCTTTGCCGCCATGTCCACCGTGCTGGCCGTGTGCGAGAACATTCTGGCCATGGTCCGCGAGATGACCGGCTGGAGCCGTCCTGTCGGCTCTCTGGTCTGCGGTGTGGTGGTGTTTGCCCTGGCCTCCACCACGGCTCTGGGCTACAGCCGCTTCAGCGGCTTCGTGCCCTTCGCCGAGGGCAGCGCCTGGCTGGATTTCTGGGATTTCATCGTCTCCACCAATGTTCTGCCTCTGGGCTCCATCTGCTATGTCCTGTTCTGCACCACCAAAAAGGGCTGGGGCTGGGATAACTTCGTGGCCGAGGCCAACGCCGGCAAGGGTCTGAAGGTTCAGAACTGGATGCGTCCCATCTGCACCTATTTCGTGCCCGTGGCTGTGGCCGGTCTCTACATCTACGGCCTTGTCACCTTCGGCTGGAAGTAATACCGGTTTTCCTTCTCAGCGAAACCCACATCGGACGTTTTTCCCCGATGTGGGTCTCCGTGCAGATGAGAGAAAATTTCGGAAACTGAAATAAGAGTAAAGGAATAAGCTATGAAAAAGAATCTGAGCAGCAAAGAAAGCATACTCCTCTCCAGTATGCTCTTCGGTATGTTCTTTGGCGCAGGCAATCTGATATTCCCCGCGGCACTGGGTATCGCCGCAGGCAAAAATCTCTTCGTAGCCTATCTGGGCCTGTTCATCACGGCTGTGGGTCTGCCTCTGCTGGCAGTGGCAGCGCTGGGTATGAGCCGCTGCAGCGGCGTTCTGGCGCTCAGCTCCAAGATCAGCCGCCGTTACGGCGTTTTCTTCTCCACGCTGCTGTACCTGACCATCGGCCCCCTCTTTGCCATTCCCCGCTGCGCCAGCACCAGCTTCTCCGTGGGCGCGGTGAACCTCATTGGCGAGGCCAATGAAAAGCTGGCTCTGGTCATTTTCTCCGGCGTGTTCTTCGCCGTGGTGCTGCTCTTCTCCCTGAAGCCCAGCAAGATCATGACCTGGATCGGCAAGCTCCTGAACCCGGTATTCCTGGTGTTCCTGGGCACGCTGGTGGTCATCGCCATGCTCCGTCCCATCGACACGCTCTCCTCCGTGACCCCTGCTGAGGCCTATGCCACCGGCGGTACCGCCTTCTTCAGCGGCTTCCTGGAGGGCTATAATACGCTGGACGCTCTGGCCGGTCTGGCCTTCGGCATCGTGGTGGTGCGTGAGGTCAAGAGCCTCGGCGTGGAGGAGCCCGAACGCGTGGCCGCCTCTACGGCGAAGGCCGGCATATTCAGCTGCCTGTTCATGGGTCTGATCTATCTGGCCATCACGCTGGTGGCTGCCCGCAGCAGCTCCGTCTGCGCCGAGTGCGGCAACGGCGGCGCGGTGCTCGGCACCATCGCCAACTACTATTTCGGCAAACTGGGCGCCCTGCTCATGACCGGCATCGTGACCATGGCCTGTCTCAAGACCGCCGTGGGTCTGGTGATCTCCTGCTCCGAGGCCTTTGCAGACATGTTCCCCAAGGGACCCAAGTACACGGTGTGGGCGGTGCTCTTCTCTCTGGTGAGCTTCGGCATTGCCAACTTCGGTCTGAGCACCATCGTGGCCTACTGCGTGCCCGTGCTGATGTTCATCTACCCGCTGGCCATGACCCTGATCCTGCTGGCTCTCTGCGCGAAATTCTTCAACGACAGCAAAACAGTTTATGTCTGGACCACTGCCTTCACGCTCTGCGCGGCTGTGTTCGATCTGACCAATACCCTCTCCGGCACCATGCAGGGCAGCGGCTTTACCAACACCGCTCTGCTGGACGCGGTGACAGCCGTCGGTGCAAAGCTCCTGCCCCTCTATTCTCTGGGGCTCGGCTGGGTCTGCCCTGCGCTGCTGGGCTTTGTCATCGGTCTGATCATCGATAAGAGCCGGAAGAAAGCCTGATTCCGAAGAAAAAACCGGGGAGAACTGTTAAAATAATAACGGTTCTCCCTGTTGACATTCTTCGGCATTAATAGTATGCTGAGAAGCATATTATTGCGCAAGGAGAGA
This sequence comes from Candidatus Apopatocola equi, assembly GCA_018065965.1. Taxonomy (GTDB): domain Bacteria; phylum Bacillota; class Clostridia; order Oscillospirales; family Oscillospiraceae; genus Apopatocola; species Apopatocola equi. The sequence goes on along the minus strand of JAGHSH010000057.1, from coordinate 10,450 downwards.
GGGAATGAACATACACAGTCTGTTCGTGATCCTGAACTATATTTCTGTGGCGGCGATGTTCGGCTGCACCTTTGCCATTGCCTCCCACAAAGAGAGCCGGATGCAGAAGCTGGCACTTACGGCCTGTCTGAATCTGACGGTCTGCTGCCTTGGTTTTCTCTTCCGCATCGAGGCCACCGGCGAGGAGGGACTCATCACAGGACAGAAGCTGCTCTATGCCTTTGTGACCCACGGCATGTATCAGATGCTGCTCTTTGTTCTGGAATACTGCGGCTTTGGCTTCCACAAGCCCCTGCGCTACAGCTTCCATGTGATCAACTGCCTCATGACGGGGGTGGTGCTGACGATGAACCATCACACGCTCTTCTACCGCAGCTATTGGGCCGTGGATATGGGCGGCTACTGGGTGCTGGAAAAGGAGTACGGACCCCTTCACACGGCAGTGGTGCTGCTCTTCGCCCTCTATATGGCGGCGGCGGTCGCGGCGACGCTGTATTTCGGCCTGCGCAACCGAAAGCGCGGACCCTATGTGCTGCGGCTGCAGCTGGCGCTGAGTCTGCCCTGTCTGGCTTATATTGTCCCCAAGCTGTTCGGCTGGAAGACCGATTTGCAGCCCATCGCCTTTGCCTGCTGCATGCTGCTGGTCCTGCGCCTGATCTACCGCTTCAATCTCTATGATGTGGACAATATCGCTCTGGACTATTCCATCCGCTCCATGACGGACGCACTCATCGTTCTCAACGGGAACGGTGATTTCCGGGGCTGCAACGACCGGGCCTACGAGCTTTTTCCCCGTCTGAGCGAGGTCACGCTGGATGCCCGGCTGGCGGCGGAGCTGCCGGAGCTGGTCTGCTTTCTGGACGGCAGCACCAGAGAATTTACCGTGGACGGGAAGTATTTCGATGTGGAGGTCCGCCCCATCAAGGGCGGCGAAACGGGTCAGGTGCTCTGGTTCCGGGATGTGACGCTGGAGCGGGAGAACACCCGGCTGCTGCAGGAGCGGGTGGAGACCCTCTACACCTACAGCTATAAGGATGAGCTTACCGGCCTGGGCAACCGCCGCGCCTACGAGGATGCCCTGACGGAGCTGCGCGCTCTGCCGCAGCTGCCGGAGCTGGTATTCGTGGCGGTGGATCTGAACGGGCTGAAGGCGGCCAACGACAACATCGGTCACAGCGCCGGCGATACGCTGCTGCGGGGCACTGCCGATGTGCTCAGGGAGGTATTTTATGACCATGCGCAGATCTTCCGCACCGGCGGCGACGAATTTTTCGTGATCATCCGCGAGCCCAAATACAGTGTGGCAAGACTGGAGGATGACCTGCTGGAGGCCTGCGGCCGCTGGGAGGGATTGCCCGGTATGAACCTGAGCCTGTCCTGCGGCTTTGCGGAGACCTCCTTTGCGGAGCCCCATTCGGTGGACGAGCTGATGAGCATGGCGGATCGCGCCATGTATGCCTGCAAGCACCGCTATTATGCAGACAGTGCGGTTCCGAGCCGAAAGAACTGAAAATGCGAATCGCCCCGGACAGACCGAAAAGCCTGTCCGGGGCGATTGGCAGCAGGGGCTTATTTCACTTCGTTGAGGATGGTACCCTCCAGCCAGGCATAGAGATTCTCAAAGACGATCTCAGCGCGCATGGCCATGGACTCAGCGCTGGCAAAGCCCATATGGGGCGTGACGATGGTGTTGGGCGTGTGGAACAGGGGATGGTCGGCCAGGGGCGGCTCTGTCTCAAACACATCGGCGGCATACCCGCCCAGCGCGCCGCTGTTGAGCGCTTCTGCCACGGCCTCGGTATCGACTACGCCGCCGCGGGCGGTGTTCAGCAGCAGAGCGGAGGGCTTCATCAGAGCCAGCTGTTCCCGGCCGATCATGCCGCGGGTCTTGTCCGTGAGAGGCACATGGAGGCTGACGATGTCACACCGGGGGAGCAGCTCCTCCAGCGGGAGCTGGTCGTCGAAGGCCTGCGAGAGAACCAGAGAGCGGTTGTGGCAGACTACCCGGCAGCCGAAAGCCTTGCAGAGCTCGGCCACGCGCTCGCCGATGGCGCCTGCGCCCACGATGCCCACAGTCTGATAGCGGAGCAGATGCCCGGTCAGACCCTCCTTGGTGCCGCCCTGACGGCAGCGCTCCTCCGCGGTCTTTCTCTGCCGGAGCAGGGCGATCATATAGCCGATGCACAGCTCGGCCACGGCCTCGGTGGCATAGCCGGAGGCGTTGCTGACCCGGATGCGTCTGGCGCGGAAATAATCCATGGGCACGTGATCCACTCCGGTGAAAGCGATGTCCACATAGCGGAGATGCTCGCAGCCCACAAAGCAGGCCTCGCTCAGCGGCATGTTGGCGAGGATGACGGCGTCGGCGTCCCGGCAGCGCCCGGCTATCACGGCGCTGTCGGTGCAGCGCTCATAAACGGTGAGTGTGTGACCCATGGAAGCGAGCTTTTCAGCGTGGGCCGCCAGCTGCTCCGGGGCAATGCCCAGAGATTCGAGCAGAACGATGTTCATGGGGATACCTCCTTGATCTGCATTCGCCGCCGGAGCGGCTTTTTTTACTGTATCAAACCACAGCCCGGCGCCTGTGTCAAGGAACTTTTTCGCGCCGGGAGAGAAATGGATTGCTCCGGGCGCAAAAAGCTGATATACTGCAGGAAAGACGGCTTCGCCGGGACTCTTCGGAGAGCGGGGCCGCAGGGGAGGAGGAACGGTATGCCTTACGATTTAACGAAACCGCTGGTCATCGGGATCAGCTCCCGGGCGCTCTTCGATCTGGAGGAGGAGAACGGGATCTTTGAGCGAGAGGGCGCAAGAGCCTTTGTGGATTATCAGATCAGCCACGAGGACGAAATATTGCGGAAGGGCTCTGCCTTCCCGCTGGTCAAGGCCTTTCTCGAGCTGAACGGAGCGGGAAAGGGTCGGCTGGCGGAGGTCATCGTCATGTCCCGCAACAGCCCCAACTCCAGCCTGCGGATCTTCAAATCCATCGAGGAGTACGGACTGGACATCACCCGTGCGGCGCTGACCAGCGGGGCGGGCATTGCGCCCTATCTGAAGGCCTTCAAGACCGATTTGTTCCTTTCGGCCAATGAGGAATCCGTGCAGGCCGCCATCAACAGCGGCATAGCCGCGGCCCGCATCCTTACCGGGGCGGCGCACGCCGATTCCAACCGGAAGGTGGATCAGATCCGGATCGCCTTTGACGGCGATGCGGTGCTCTTTTCGGCCGAGTCCGAGCGGATCTATCAGCAAAGCGGCTTCGAGGCCTTTGCGGAGCATGAAAAGGCCAACGCGGACAATCCCATGGGCCGGGGACCCTTTGCAAATTTCGCCTCCGCCCTTTCGCACATTCAGGCACTCTTCGCCGACAGCGGGGAGAAGCCCATCCGGACGGCGCTGGTAACCTCCCGGAACGCCCCTGCCCATGAGCGGGCCATCAAGACCCTGCGGAACTGGGGCGTAGAGATCGACGAGGCCTTCTTTCTGGGCGGCGTCAGCAAGACCGAGATCCTGAGTGCCTTCGGCGCCCATATCTTTTTCGACGATCAGCTTCTCCATGCGGAGCCGGCCTCCACGGTGGTACCCTCTGCCACGGTGCCTTACCGGGAGGGCGACGATCCCATGGAATAAAACGAAAAGCAGGAACCCCGAAAAGCCCTTTCTTCAGACTTTTCGGGGTTCCTGCTTTTCAGCATAAAATGGAGCGGGTGATGGGAATCGAACCCACGTACCCAGCTTGGAAGGCTGGTATTCTACCATTGAATTACACCCGCATGCTCCGATGATTTTATCACCGGAGAGCGGTTCTGTCAAGGGTCAGCAGCCCATTTTTTCCGCGATGGTGTCCACCACCCGCTTGAAGGCCAGAAAAGACTCCCGGCTCATGATCACATGGGCCTCCTCTTCCACTACCCGGGCGGACACGTCGGTGAGTCCGCTGCTGTCGACCCGGAAGTTGTGGTCGGTGTAGATGTGGGAGAAGGTCAGGGAGACCTCGCCGGTGGTACCGTTGCAGTCAATGGTGGTGTTGTTGCAGTACAGGGGCTTCATGCTTTTTCCTCCTTTACGGTTCTGACGGACGGCGGACAGAGGGTGTGCGGCTCAGTTGGGATGGTAAAGCCGGTGGGATTCGTAGGCGGCGTCGCAGCTGAGATTCATGCCCAGCTTGCCGAGGATCTTGCCGTCGTTGGCGGAGAGGATCACCGTGGAGTGCGCCTCGCTGCCCCGGAGCTGAGAAAGGGCGGCCATGGCCTTGGCGGCAGGGGGATCGTTGACCGCACACACGGAGAGCACGATCAGCGCCTCGTCCACGTGGAGCCTGGGATTGGTGTTGCCCAGCTGCTCGGTCTTGAGCTCCTGCACCGGGCGGATCACATCGGGGGAGAGGAGCATCACATCGTCGTCGATCCCGGCCAGCGTCTTAAGGGCGTTGAGCAGGCAGGCGGAGAGAGCGCCCAGCAGGGAAGAGGTCTTGCCGGTGACGGTGCGGCCATCGGGCAGGGTGATGGCAACGGCAGGCGCGCCGGTCTGCTGTGCCTTGGTGCGGGCGGGGATCACGGGCGGCCGATCCTCGGCGGTGATCTCCCTCTCGTTCATGAGCAGCTCCAGCTTGCGCAGGGGGCGCTCGTCGGCCATGCCCTTGCGCAGCTCGCAGTTGGCGGTGAACCAGCGGCGGATGACCTCCTGCCGGCTGGCCTTCCGGCACGCCTCGTCATCGCTGAGACAGTAGCCCACCATGTTCACGCCCATGTCCGTGGGGCTCTTGTAGGGGGACTCGCCGAGAATGCGGCTGAGCATGGCCTGCAGTACGGGGAAGGTCTCCACGTCCCGGTTGTAGTTCACGGCCTGCAGACCGTAAGCGCCCAGATGCCAGGGGTCGATGAGGTTTACATCGTTGAGATCGGCGGTGGCGGCCTCGTAGGCCTGGTTGACGGGGTGCTTCAGAGGAAGATTCCATACGGGGAAGGTCTCGAACTTGGAGTAGCCGGCCTTCTCGCCCCGCTCGTGGTGATGGTAGAGCTGGGAGAGGCACACGGCCATCTTGCCGCTGCCGGGGCCGGGGGCGGTGACCACTACCAGAGGCTTGGTGGTCTCGATGAAATCGTTTTTGCCGAAGCCCTCGCTGCTGACGATCAAGGGCAGATTGGAGGGATAATCGGGGATGTAGTAGAGCCGGTAGACCTTGATGTCCAGCGCCTCCAGCCGCTTCTGGAAGGAGATGCTGGCCTCCTGCCCCCGGCAGTGGGTGATGCACACCCCGCCCACGCTCAGCCCGATGGAGCGGAAGGCGTCGATGAGACGCAGGGTGTCCAGATCGTAGGTGATGCCCAGATCGCCCCGCTGCTTGTTGCGCTCGATGTCGTCGGCGGAGATGACCACGATGACCTCGGCCTCGTCCTTCATCTCCATGAGCATCTTGATCTTGCTGTCAGGCTCAAAGCCGGGCAGCACGCGGCTGGCATGGTAATCGTCAAAGAGCTTGCCGCCGAATTCCAGATAGAGCTTGCCGCCGAACTGGGCGATGCGGTCGCGGATGTGCTCGGACTGGAGCTTCACATACTTCGCATTGTCGAAACCGATTTTCATTCTTCCTTTTCTCCCTATATATAGAATGTAGATAACGGTCGGGTAAAACAGATTCAGACGCCGAAGGTCTTTCCGGTCAGAAATTCAATGGCGTGCAGATATTTCAGAGTGTTGCGCACCTGCGGAGAGGAGAGCTGATAGGTGTTCTTGTCCGTGCCGATGAAAAGATTCTGCGCACCCCGGATCGACACGCCCCGGATATCCTCCAGCGGCAGGGTAAGCCCGGGCAGGCACAGCCGGTCGCGGTAGAGGCTTACGGAGCCCTGCCCCACCAGCGTCAGACCCTCGCCGGTCTCCACCTCGTGGCAAAGCATGGAAGGATCGGAGAAAATGGGGGCGTCTTCGGCCCCGGCGCAAAGGGCGCGGAGCTGCTCCTTCTGCCAGTGCAGCGCCTCCTGCAGGGTATGGAAGGGACTGTCGCCGGAGAGCGTGCCGTCGGGCAGATAGCGTGCGGTGCCGCCGCAGCTGCAGCGGAGCGTGTCGTTCTCGCTGCGCAGCTCGCCGGAGCGTCCGCAGAGGGGGCAGAGAAAGAGCATGGTCTCCAGATGCTCGGCCAGCCGTTTGCCCCGGAAGGTGATGTGCTTTTCCGCCTGCAGGGCATAATCGTCCACGGTAATGTCCTTTGCGATCAGCGCATTGATCTCCTCGCCCTTCATGGCCTTGAGCTGCTCGGGAGGGTAAATGCCTACCACGCCGCCGCTGATGAGACCCTTGCGGATGGCCGCCCCTGCCCAGCGGGGAGAGGCAAAGTAGGCGCCGTCCAGCCGGTAGGTCACCAGAGAAGAGCCTGCGGCGGCAGCCGTGCGGATAAACTTGCCCGTGGACTCAGGGAAGCGGCCGGTCATGCCGTCCCAGCTCCGGTTGCCCTCGGGGAAGAAGGCCACGTTATGCCCGGCCTTCAGATGGCGGAGCGCCGCCATGACCGGGGCGTTGGCATTGCCGCCCTTCTGCCGGGCGATGGGAGCCTGCAGCCAGCTCACCAGCTTTCCGCCAAGACCGGAGCGCATCAGATGCTCGCTGGCAATGAAGTACATCTGATCCCGGGGGAAGCTGCAGGCCACCAGAATGGGATCCAGATCCGTGTTGTGGTTGCACACCAGAAGGAAGGGGCCGTCGATCCGTGAGGTCTTCCAGCGAAAGCGGAAGAGCACTCTGCCGATCAGACGGGCAACGGGCTGCAGAGTCCGCCAGACGAATGTATGCCATGAGTGACGATCCATAATTGCCTCCTTCTTCCGAACAGCAAATGAAATACCGACAATAAAGTATAAACCATTTTCCACGAATGTTCAAATATTAAATATGTCAATTTCCCCTTTTTTTCCGCGAACGGACATGGTATAATAGCGGAGTGTATACTTAAGCGAAGTGTCACCGAAGGGAGGATGACCCATGGGCGAGTTCACCGTGAAATTCGCTTCCACCGACGCCGAGCTGGCGGGCAAGGGGTTTGTCCACTATCAGGCGTGGAACGAGGCTTATACCGGACTGATCCCGCAGGCGTATCTGGACAGCCGCAGTCTTGCCGACTGCCGGCAAAAAGCCCTTGACCGCACGTTCCCCACGCTGGTGGCTGTTGCGGACGGCAAGGTAGCGGGCTTTGCAAATTACCTGCCTTCATGCCGGGACTTTGTCAGCGTGCCGGACAGCGCCGAGATCGTGGCGCTCTACGTGCTGGAGGAGTTTCAGCGCCGGGGCATCGGCTCCGCGCTCATGGAACGCTGTATGGCGGAGCTGCCCGAGGGGAAGAGCGTGGTGCTCTTCGTACTGGAGGGCAACGAAAAGGCCATACGCTTCTACCGGAAGCACGGCTTCGTGTTTACGGGCAGCAGCCTTACCGAGCAGGTTCCCGGCGGCGAGATCCGGGAGCTGGAAATGGTAAAAAGGGCTGCCGCGCCCCTGTGCTCTTCACAATGACGAGATTCTAATAAGGAGAAAATATATGGGATTACTCAGTAAGATATTCGGCACTCCCAACGACCGGGAGCTGAAGAAAATCAACCCCATCGTGGAGAAGATCGAGGCTCTGTCCGACAGCTTTGCTGCCCTGAGCGACGAAGCGCTCCGCGCCAAGACCGGGGAATTCCGGGAACGCTATCAGCGCGGCGAGACGCTGGACGAGCTGCTGCCGGAGGCCTTCGCCGCCGTGCGGGAGGCAGCCGGGCGCGTGCTGGGCATGAAGCCCTTCCCCGTGCAGCTCATCGGCGGCATCGTTCTCCATCAGGGGCGCATCGCCGAGATGAAGACCGGCGAAGGCAAGACCCTTGTGGCCGTGCTGCCCGCCTATCTGAACGCGATCGCCGGCGAGGGCGTTCATGTGGTCACGGTCAACGATTATCTGGTCAAGCGCGACAGCGAGTGGATGGGTAAGGTACACCGCTTCATGGGTCTGAGCGTGGGCCTGATCGTCCACGGTCTGAGCAATGATGAGCGCCGCGCCGCCTATGCCTGCGATATTACCTACGGCACCAACAACGAGATGGGCTTCGACTACCTCCGTGACAACATGGCTCTCTACAAGAGCGACATGGTGCAGCGGGGTCATGCCTTCGCCATCGTGGACGAGGTGGACTCCATCCTCATCGACGAGGCGCGTACCCCCCTCATCATCTCCGGTCAGGGCGACGAGAGCACCGACCTTTACCGCCGCGCCGACGATTTTGTCCGCACCCTCCGCTGCATCCGCGTAGCCAAGACCGACGAGAAGGAGGAAGAGGCCGAGGACGTGGACGCCGACTACATCGTGGATGAGAAGGCCAACACCGCCACCCTCACCGCCCGGGGCATCGCCAAGGCCGAGCGCTACTTCAATCTGGAAAACCTTGCCGATCTGGAGAATACCACCCTCTCCCACCATCTGAATCAGGCCATCAAGGCCCACGGCGTCATGCGCCGGGATATCGACTATGTGGTCAAGGACGGGGAGATCATCATCGTGGATGAGTTCACCGGCCGTCTGATGCTGGGCCGCCGCTACAGCGAGGGTCTCCATCAGGCCATCGAGGCCAAGGAAGGCGTGGATGTGCAGAAGGAGAACAGAACCCTTGCCACCATCACCTTCCAGAACTACTTCCGCCTCTACAGCAAGCTCGCGGGCATGACCGGCACGGCCATGACCGAGCAGGAGGAGTTTTCCACCATCTATAATCTCGATATCATCGAGATCCCCACCAACAGACCCGTCATCCGCAAGGACTGGGACGATGTGGTCTATAAGAACGAAAACGGCAAGAACCGCGCCATCATCGAGCAGATCCGTACCTGCCACGAAAAGGGTCAGCCTGTGCTGGTGGGCACGGTCAGCATCGAGAAGAGCGAGTATCTCTCCTCCCTGCTCAAGCGCACCGGCATCCCCCACAGCGTGCTGAACGCCAAGTACCACGAGCGGGAGGCCGAGATCGTGGCGCAGGCCGGCAAGTTCGGCGCGGTGACCATTGCCACCAACATGGCAGGCCGCGGCACCGACATCAAGCTGGGCGGCAATGCCGAATATCTCGCCAAGGCCGATCTGAAAAAGGCCGGCTACGATGAGGAGCAGATCTCCGAGGCCAGCGGCTACAGCGATACCGACGATGAGCAGATCCTTGCCGCCCGGGCTCTGTATGCCGAGCGGATGGCCTATCACGAGAAGATCGTGGAGGAGGAGGCGGAGCGTGTCCGCGCCGCCGGCGGCCTCTTCATCCTCGGCACCGAGCGCCATGACGCCCGCCGTATCGACAACCAGCTCCGCGGCCGCAGCGGCCGTCAGGGCGACCCCGGCGAGAGCCGCTTCTACATTGCCCTCACCGACGATGTGATGCGTCTTTACGGCGCTGACCGCATCATGGGTCTGATGGAGAGCCTGAAGCTGGAGGAGGATGTGCCCATCGAGCACAAGCTGCTCACCAATGCGCTGGAGCAGGCTCAGAAAACCGTGGAGAGCCGCCATTTCCAGGCACGCAAGAGCACGCTGGAATTTGACAACGTCATGAACGAGCAGCGCAGTCTGATCTACGGCGAGCGCCGGAAGGTGCTGGACGGAGAGGACGTGCGGGACAATATCCGTTCCATGATCGCCGAGCAGATCGCCGCCGCCGCAGGGAACACGCCGGTGGAGAGCGAGGAGGAGCTGGCCGAGCGGCTGCAGAGCGTCCGGGAGCTGTTTGTGCCGGCGGGAGCTATTCCCTTCCGCGCCGGGCTCACCCCCGAGGAGCTGGAAACGAAGCTCACGGAGCTGGCCGACGCCGCCTACGCGGAGAAGGAGCAGCTGCTTGGTCTCGGCGCGGACGGCAAGCCCCTGATGCGCGAGCTGGAGCGGGTCATCCTGCTGCGGGTGGTAGACGAATACTGGATGGAGCATATCGACGCCATGAGCGATCTCCGTCAGGGCATCGGCCTGCGGGGCTACGCCAATGTGAAGCCTGTGGACGCCTATAAGCAGGAGGGCTTCGAGATGTTCGAGCAGATGATCTCCGGCATCCGTCAGGAGGTCGTGCGCCGGATCTTTACCGTCCGCATCCGCCGGGAGGCCGCCGTGGAGCGCAAGAGCGTGGCGAAGGTCAATCTGAACAATGTGGGCGGCGATGACAGCACCGTCAGACAGCCGGTGAAGAAGGCCAGGAAGCCCGGCCGCAACGATCCCTGCCCCTGCGGCAAGAAGCGGCCCAACGGGCTGCCCATGAAGTATAAGGACTGCTGCGGGAGAAACGCATAAGCAGGGAGCAAACGGACAGAAAGAAAATGTTTTTTCTCTGAGAATAAGGAATCTGCCATGTCATTTACCTATTATATTATGAGGGTCTCAGCTGGAGCTGCTCGGACAAGCTGCCGGTAAGCATCTTTTCTCCGGCAAGCTGGGCGGCGTAGGGGACTGGCCCTATTCCAC
>JAGHSH010000006.1 GCA_018065965.1 Candidatus Apopatocola equi | reverse complement strand
GGCACCAGCGTGCTCTGTGAACTGCCCATTTCCTTCTCGCAGGCCGCTCTCGGCTGCAGCGTGGAGGTTCCCACCATCGACGGCAATGTGAAGTATTCCATTCCCGAGGGCACCCAGAGCGGCAGCGTGTTCCGGCTCAAGGGCAAGGGCATCCCCTATCTGCGGGGCAACGGCCGGGGCGACGAGTACATCACCGTCACCGTTCAGACGCCCACCAACCTGACGGAAAAGCAGAAGAATCTCCTCCGCGAGCTGGGCGAGACCTTCGGAGAAAAAGAGAAAAAGAAGAAGGGGCTCCTCGACAAGATCCTCGGGGATGACTGATCTTTCACGCCGCGCATTCAACTTATGATGAAAAAAAGCAGGGTTCGCCCTGCTTTTTTCTGATTTTAGAGTCTTGTCTTTCTTGACTTGACGATATTTTTCCCGTATACTGGTCGGTAATGAGAAAAATTGTTCTTTTTGGGGGGAGAATCATGATCATTACGCTCCAGCTTCTGGCCAACCGGGTCGGGAAGCAGTTTCCCCTCCGGCACAACCGTACCGTCTGGGGAGAGAATGCTCTGAAGGCGCCCATGGTACCGCAGCCGGACACGGAGCTGCAGACCTGCTATGTCTACATCACCGACGCCGCTTCCTTTCCCCGTCATATCCCCGCCGGCGCCTCTGTTATCTGTGCGGGCGACCCCGGCGTAAATGCAGACAGCTATGATCTGCTCATCTGCGACGGCGCAGGCCGGGATGAGCTGCTCAACTGCGTGCAGAGCTGCTTCTATTCCCTGCTGGAGTGGAAGGACGCCATGCTGCGCTCCGCCAATCAGGAAATGGATATGCAGAAGCTGCTGGATCTGGCACAGCAGGAGATCGATCTGCGCTTTATCTATCTCAACCGCAGCTACACGCCCATCGTCGGCGCACAGGATAAGGCCAGCCCCTCCGAGCTCTATTCGCTGGTGGCCAGACTGATGATCAGCAACAAGGCCAACCACAATGAGCCCATGGAACAGAGCACGGATATCCTCTATGAGGAGCTTGGTCTGCGCTGCCTCATGATCAACTTCCATTACAACGACTCCTACCGGGGCAAGCTGCTGGGGCTCTGCGGGGCGGAGCAGGAGCGCGGCGAGTGGGAAAAGCCGCTGCTGGACGTGCTCTTCACCTGCATCCGGCAGGTCTATCGGCTCTACTCCGCTTCCTCCCTCCGCCCCGCCGGCTACCTGATGATGCAGCGGGCTCTGCGGAATCTGCTGGAGGGCTACGGCGTGCCGCAGGACATGGAACGCATCCGGCAGGAGAGCACCCGCGCCCTGCAGGAGCTCGAATGGAACGTCAACGATTTCTACGTTCTCTACTTCATTCCTTATAATGAGAATGACCAGCTGGCTGCCCGCTCTGAATTTCTGGTGACCAATCTGGAAAACCGCTGGAACACACTCAGTCCCCATTCCTCCCGGGGCGTGGCGCTTACCAACGGCATCTGCTGGGTCGTCAATGTGTCGCGTCCGGCCGACGTGACCTTCGAGAGCTTCCTGCCCGATTTCCGGAGCTATCTGGAGGAGCTGGGCGCCACCTGCGGCGTTTCCAGCGTGGGCAGCGATTTCTTCAGTATGCACACCTATAAGACCCAGGCCGCCATGGCCGCCCGTCTGGGCGCTAAGGCCAGGCCCGGGGAGCGCGTCCACTTCTTCAGTGATTATGCGCTGGACTATATCATCTCCAACGCCACCCTCTCCTTCCCCCCGGAAAACGTGCTCCATCCCTGTCTCTACACCCTGAGCCAGTATGACCGGGAAAACAACTCCGAGTTCTGTAAGACCCTGCGGGTATATATGCAGTGCCAGTACAATGTGCTGCGGGCCAGCTCCATGCTCTATGTTCACCGCTCCACCTTCTCCGTGCGTCTCAAGCGCATCGAATCTCTCTGCGGCATCGATCTGGAGGACGAGCGCACCCGCCTGCATATCCTCCTGAGCTTCTATATCATGGATGCCAACGGCATCAGCTATCTCTGAGTCTGTAGCAGGGGGGCGCGTAAGCGCCCCCCTGAGCCATGCGCATAATGTCGGATTTTGTTGTACACAATTTCGCAACATTTCGGATTGAAATCCGTTTATGCTTTTGATATAAATTAATTGCATAGACGGGAAACACAGAATGCATGGTTCCCTATAAATTTAGAGGAGAATGAAAATGGAAGAAAACAAAAAACCCGTTCTGACAAACAGTCTGATCAATCTGAACGCGTTGTCCAACGGCTTCAACACCATGGCCTTCGGTGTTGTCGGTATGTACATGACCATGTTCATGACCGACTACCTGGGCATCAGCCCCGTGGCCGTCGGCACCGGCATGCTCATTGCCAAGACCTTCGACTTCATCATCTCTCTGGTGGCCGGCGTCATCATTGAGAAGGCCAACATGAAGCACGGCAAGTACATGAGCTGGATCCGCATCTGCACCGTGACCCTGTTCTTCGGCAACAGCATTCAGCTGCTCGACACCCGCGCCTTCATCAGCAACCCCACCATGCGTCTGATCCCCATCATGATCGGCTACATGATGTTCCACGGCTCCATGAATTTCAACGCCACCGCCCGCGCCGCTCTGATCCCCAAGCTGGCCGGTGCTGACCAGGAAGGCCGCAAGAAGATCACCGCCCGTCAGGCTCAGGTCGGTTCTGCTGTGTCTATCATCTCTTCCGCCATCACCCTGCCCCTGATTAACATTGTCGCCGGCAAGACCGGCAACGAGGCTCTGGGCTACTTCATCGTCCCCCTGATCTTCTCCACCTGCTTCCTGATTACCAACATCATGTACTGCAAGCAGGCTCAGCCCTTTGATCCCTACGATCCCAACGTCAGCGCCAAGTCCCGTCCCACCATCGGCCAGATGGTCTCCTCCATCGTCACCAACAAGCAGATGCTGATCCTGTTCCTTGCCTTCACCATCCATGGCATCGGCAATCAGCTCTACGCCGGCGTTGTCACCTACTTCTTCCGCGTGACCGGCACCTTCGACAAGTACACCATCGTCATCACCACCCGTTCCATCCTGGCCTTCCTGGCCTCCATGGTCGCTCCCTCCATCGGCAAGAAGCTGGGCAAGAAGGGCGCCCTGATCGCCTCCTGGGTCCTCACCGCTGTTGCCGGCGTCCTCATCGGCATGTTCGCTCTGAACAAGGACGGCTCCGCCAACCTGATCGCCATGGCCACCGGCATGTGCCTCAAGCAGGTCTCCCTGTACCTCTACTCCGTGTTCATGGCCATCTACTGGCTTGACTGCGGCGAGTACGGCTACGCCACCACCGGCATCGACAACCGCACCATGGCTGTTACCGTCATGAACTGGCCCACCAAGATCTCCATGGCTCTCGGCGGCTCCCTGGTCGGCTACGGCATCGCCTGGGCCGGCTACAATCCCCCCGCCGCCGGCGCTGCTCCTTCCTTCACCCACATGAGCCGCTTCATGCTCATCATCGGCTGGATTCCCGTGATCTTCACCGTCGTCGGTGTTGTCATCATCGCCCTGCTCTACAAGCTCTCTGATGAAGAGGCTGCCAAGTACGCCAAGATGAACGTCGAGCGCGAGGCCGCTGCCAAGGCTGGCAACTAATTCGGCGAACCCACAAAACCAACACGATTCAAAAAAGCTCCTCTGCTTCGGCGGGGGAGCTTTTCCGCACATTGCAGGAAAAACGCATATATAAATGCACATATTTCGGATTGATATTTCTTATCCGACATGATATAAAGGATATGCACGCAAGTGCATATCCATTCCCTCTCCAAATATAGCAACATCCTCTCCAGACACCGTCCCTTTTCTCCGGGGGACGGTGTTTCTATTTCTGCAAGTTGGCATTTCCGCAATTTGGTGTTTTCCGCAATATGCTGTGTCGCAAATGCACAAAACTGACTATTTGCTAAGAAGATTTTGTAATTACTATTGACTTCTCTATGCAATGAAGCTATAATACGAGCATCCCCAGAGAGGAAACCCAAAAAACGAAAAGGAGAAATTGCCATGCAAGTAACCGCCAGCAAAAAAGAAATCTGGACTGTCGGCAGTTATTCCCTGCTGACCCTGTCCATCATGGTGGGTTTCATGTATCTCAATGCCTTTGCCACTGAGGTTCTGAAGATCCCCGCCGACACTCTTGCAACCGTTCTTCTCATCGCAAAGTCTATCGACTTCCTCGTCTCCCTGTTCGGCGGCATCATCATTGAGAAGGTGCCTCTGGGCAAGTACGGAAAGAACCAGGGCTGGCTGGCCGTGGGCCGCTGGATTCTCTTCATCTGCATCGGCGTCGAAGTCTTCCCCACTCCCGGCTCCGTTGGCCTGAAGTGCCTCGTCATGGGCGTGGGCTACACTCTGCTCAACTCCCTGATGAACCTCATTCAGACCGCCTACTACGGTGTCATGGGCATCGTGGCAGGCCCCAACCCCGCCAACCGCTCTGCCATGACCGTCAACATGACCCGTCAGAGCACCGTGATCACCCTGATCACCTCCTTCATCCCCACTCTGGTTTCCAAGCTCCAGTTCGGCCAGTGGAACTACTTCCTGGTGGCCATGGCTTTCGCTCTTCCCATGCCCTTCGCCCTGGGTGCTATCTCCAAGCTGGCGAAAGGTAAGGAAGCTCCTGCCGGCAAGGGCCCTGCCGGTGCTCCCCGGATCACCATCAAGGATATGCTGGACTGCCTGCTACATAACCCCATGCTGCTCATCCTTTTCCTTGTGAATGTCTGCCTGAACATCGCCTCCAACATCATGCAGAACCAGGCCGCTTACTACTGGATGTACGTTGCCGGCGACTTCTCCAAGATGACCATCAGCTCCCTGACCACCGCTATCGTGGGCTTCTTTGCCGCCATGGTCATGCCCAAGATCGGCGCGAAGCTGGGCAAGCGCGGCGCCATGCGTTTCGGCTACATCTGGAGCGCCTGCATGATGTTCGCCATGTGGTACTTCGGCCGCAAGGGCTGGCAGTACATGATCGTCTGCGCCGCTATCAACTCCGTCGGTATGTATACTTACACCCCCTACGCCATGCTGCTGTGGATGGACGTCGGTGAGTGGTACCTCAACAAGACCGGCAAGGACACCCGTACCATCTGCATGGGTCTCGCTTCCGTGCCCATGAAGATCGGCATGGCCGTGGGCGGCACCATCGGCCTGAAGCTGCTGGCCAGATCCGGCTATGTTGCCGGCTTCACTCCCTCCGCTGACTGGATCGCCAAGTTTATGAACGGCTGCTATCTGGTGCCCGCCTTCTTCTACGTGGCAGTGGCCCTGATCTCCTTCATCGGCTACCGCATCTCCGATAGCGATGCTGCCCGCTACGCTCAGGAGAACGCCGCCAAGATGGCGCAGAACCAGTAAGCTGCGGTACCCCGAAGAAGCAATTCGCATAACCTCTTCCGGCAACTCTGCGGCTGCGGCGCAGACGAGAGTTTTTATCCGCGACAACATTTAGGCAAAGAATTGATTTTCAAGAAAAAACGTTATAATAGAGGGTAAAAAGA
>JAGHSH010000206.1 GCA_018065965.1 Candidatus Apopatocola equi | reverse complement strand
GTGTGAAGGCCGACGCCCTCAGCACCGCCCTTTTTGTCATGGGCAGGGAGGCCGCGCTGGACTTCCGGCGCGCGCAGGAGGACTTTGAGCTGATTCTCTATACCGCCGACAGCCGGCTGATCGTAAGCAGCGGCCTTGCACACAGCTTTGAAACAGATTATCCGATGGAGGTGGCAGAATGAGCAATCGGCGCTGGGTCCTTGTGTTCGCGCTGCTGGCTCTGCTCTGTCTGGGGGTCATGCGGCTGCAGCGTCCGGGAGGAGCCGTGGGCGTATGGCAGGAGGGGGAGCTGATCTGCACCCTCGATCCCGCCTCCGTGCGGGAGCCCTATACCCTGACGCTCTCCACCCGCAGCGGCGAGAGCCGCATCCACGTGGGGCCGGACGGCGTATACATGGAGTCTGCCGGCTGCCGCTCGCAGCTCTGCGTCCGTCACGGCCCCCTGCGCAGCGGCGGCACGCCCATTGTCTGTCTGCCCGAGCGCATCGTCATTGCCTTCACGCAGCAGCGGGAGGACGTGGACGCCGTCAGCGGCTGAGGAGGAAGATGAAGATCAGAAAAATCACCTTTGCCGCCCTGCTCACCGCCGCGGCGCTGGGGATGTTCCTCATTGAGGCGCAGCTCCCGGCGCTCACGCCCGTTCCGGGGGTCAAGCCGGGGCTCTCCAACATCGTCACGCTCTTCTGCCTTTATACCCTCGGGGGCCGCTGGGCGCTCCGGATACTGCTCTGCCGCATTCTGCTGGGCTCGCTGCTCACCGGGCAGGTTTCGGCCCTTGCCTATTCCCTCTCCGGGGGACTGGCGGCGCTGGCTCTCTCCTGTCTGCTCCGGCGCTTCATCCCGCCCGCTCAGCTCTGGGTGATCAGCGCCTTTTCCGCCATGGCGCACGGTCTGGGGCAGCTGTGCTGTGCCGTGCTCATCACCGGTACCCCCGCCCTCTTCGCCTATCTGCCCGTTCTGCTGCTCTCCGGCATCCTCAGCGGTGCATTCACGGGTGCGGCGGCCCGGGCGGTGCTCGTCCGGCTGGAGGGCCGCTTTGTGTTCTGAGAGCGTTTGGTGCCGCCCCGGCGGAAAGCCTGTTTTTACACGGATTTTACAAGAGAGCGGTTTCGGATTTGAACTGAGCATCCTATGATCGGACAGTTGAGGTGAGTATGTTGATTTATTGCATAGAAGATGACAACGGCATCCGGAATCTGATGCTCTACACGCTGAACGCCTCCGGCTTTGAGGCGGTCGGCTTTCCCGATTCCGCAGAATTCTGGCGGGCGCTGGAGGGGGAAAAGCCGGAGCTGATCCTGCTGGATATCATGCTTCCCGGCGAGGACGGGATATCCGTGCTGAAGAAGCTGCGCGCTGACGCCGCCCTCTGCGGCATTCCCGTCATCATGGCCAGTGCCAAGGGCACGGAGTATGACAAGGTACTGGGGCTTGACCTGGGCGCGGATGATAATCTCGCAAAGCCCTTCGGGATGATGGATATGGTCTCCCGGGTGAAATCGGTGCTGCGCCGGACTTCTCCGAAGGCCGCCGCCGTGCTCCGGTGCGGGAGCATCGAGCTGAACGATGACAAGCACAGCGTGACCTCCGGCGGAAGAGCCGTGGTGCTGACGCTGAAGGAATACGATATGCTTCGCCTGTTTCTGCGCAATCCCGGACTCGTGCTTACCCGGGATCAGCTGCTGGAGCGGGTGTGGGGGCAGGACTTTGCAGGCGAAACGCGGACAGTGGACGTCCATGTCGGCACACTCCGCACCAAGCTCGGCGAGGCCGGAAATCAGATCGAGACCGTCCGCGGCGTCGGGTACAGAATGGAGTCCGGGAAATGACAAAGCGGATCTTTCGCTCCATCTGTCTAGTCGCCATTGCGGTGTTCCTCGCCTCTCTCGTTCTGATCATGGGCGTGCTCTACAGCTATTTTTCAGACCGGCAGATGATCAGTCTGAAAACGGAAACCGCGCTCTGCGCTTCGGCCGTCGAGCATGACGGGCTGGATTATCTCGCCTCCGTTTCCAACGGAGATTACCGCATCACATGGATCTCCGCCGACGGAACGGTGCTCTTTGACAACAAAGCGGAAACCGCAAAGATGGAAAACCATCTGGAGCGGGAAGAGATCCGGGAGGCGCTGAGCGGCGGCAGCGGCGAGAGTGTAAGACGCTCGGACACGCTGCTGGAAAAGCAGCTCTACTCCGCCCGGAAGCTCTCGGACGGGACGGTCATCCGTCTTTCCGCTTCCCATCTTACCTGGTGGTCACTGATCTTCTCCATGCTCCGGCACATTGTTCTGGTCATGGCGATCGCCATCGGGCTTTCGCTCTATCTGGCCTACCGCCTGTCGAAGCGAGTGGTAAAGCCGCTCAACGAGCTGAATCTGGACGAGCCGGAAGAAAACAGCGTATATGAGGAGCTCTCGCCCCTTGTGGACCGCATTGCCAGCCAGCAGCGGCAGCTGAAAACCCAGCAGGCGGAGCTGCGGCGAAAGCAGGAGGAGTTCGACACGGCCACCGGCTATATGAACGAGGGCATCCTTCTTCTCTCCGAGACCCGCGCGGTGCTCAGCATCAACAAGGCCGCCACCAAGCTGCTCGGCATCAGCCGTTACTGTCTCGGCCGGGATCTGCTGCTCTTCAACAGCAGCCCGGAAATACAGGAGCTGCTCCGCATCGCGGGCACGGGCAGCCGGGCCGAGAAGATCGTTTCCATTGCGGAGCGTGACTATCAGTTCAACGCCAGTCCCATCCTCAGCGAGGATAAGGTCTCCGGCATTGCGCTCATCATCTTCGACATCACCGAGAAGGAAAAGGCCGAGGAAGCGCGCCGGGAATTCACCGCCAATGTTTCCCATGAGCTGAAAACCCCGCTTCAGAACATTTCCGGGAGTGCGGAGCTGCTTTCAAACGGGCTGGTAAGGCCGGAGGACGTTCCGCAGTTTGCCGAGCAGATCTTCAGCGAGTCCAGGCGCATGATCACGCTGGTCGAGGACATCATCAAGCTCTCCCATCTGGACGAGGGCGCGGAGGATATGCAGCGTCAGACCCTTGATCTCTATGAGCTGGCCGCCCAGACGGTGCGCAGCCTCCTGCCCGTTGCCCAGTCCGCCGGGGTGGAGCTCACCCTGCGCGGTGAGAAGGCCGAGCTGCAGGGGATCGCGCAGCTGCTCTCCGGTATTATTTACAATCTCTGCGACAATTCCATCAAGTATAACCACGCCGGAGGAAGCGTGGAGGTCGAGGTGCGGCCGGAGGGCGCGAATGTAGTCCTGACGATCAGCGACACGGGCATCGGCATTCCCCCCGAAGCGCAGGAGCGGATCTTTGAGCGCTTCTATCGCGTGGACAAGAGCCGTTCCAAATCCGTCGGCGGCACCGGGCTGGGTCTGTCCATCGTCAAGCATTCCATCAAGCTCCACGGCGGAAGCATTGAGATCCGAAGCATCGTTGATCATGGCACGACCATGATCATTACGCTGCCGAAAAGCCCGGACGGTTCTTCGGTGTGATCGCCCTTCAGCCCTCCCACGGAGCGGGAAGAAACCGAATTGATTTAGAAAGAAGGGCATTTTCAGTGTATTATCCATGCTCGGCGGCCTGTCCCTGTTCCTCTTCGGGATGAGTCTGATGGGGCAGTCGCTGGAGCGTCGCTCCGGCGGAAGGCTGCAGGGTCTGCCGGAGCGTATGACAACGGGCAGAAGCGCGGGACTTCTGACAGGTCTCGGCGTTACGGCAGTTATTCAGAGCTCTTCGGCAACGACCGTCATGGTCGTGGGTTTTGTGAATTCGGGGCTGATGACGCTCCGGCAGGCCGGCTTCGTGTGGTCGGACATCCTGACGGATCTGGAGCGGGTAAGCGACCATTGCTCCAACATCGCCGGCTGCGTGACGGACATGGCCGAGCACAATCTCAATGTTCACAGCTCTCTGCGGGAGCTCCGGCACGGAAGCGAAAAATTCGATGAGCTGTTCCGGTACTACGGGAAGAAATACAGCGTCTCCCGGTGAACCGACCGTAAAAGACAAAGAGCCGGAGGGGAAAGCCGCTTTCCCCTCCGGCTCTTTGTCTGTTCTATGCAAAACGGATCGTATAGCTCTCCTTCAGTCCCGGCACAGACTCCAGCATGGCCCGGAGGATCCCCTCCGTCCGGGAGCGTGCCAGCTCATAGATCCCGTTGGCCTCGGCATTGCGGACAGCGGAGGCCTTGATCTGCTCGCGGATGGCGCTACCGTCGGCGAAGGTCTCCCGGTTGAACAGGCCCGTGGACTCGTTGTAGATCTGCACGCTCTTCTCGTCCAGCTCGTTGGAGAGGAGCCTTGCCTCCGGGATCGTCAGGGTGATGACCTTCTTCTCCTCATCGGCGGAGATAACGATCTTCTCCACGTCCACCCCGACCTTGATCACTCCGTCCATGGTGACCACCACGGTTTTCTGGGTCAGGGGCACGGTATAGTTGAGGAACTGCACGGAGCTGTCCATAGCACCCACGTTGGTATAGCGGTACTCCACGGCGGCCAGCTCGCCGATCTCCGCGATCTCCTCCGCCATGGCATGGGCGTCAAAGCGGTATTCCACCTTTGTCAGCGCCTCCAGCCGGTCGCTGAGCCGGAGCTTCTCTTCCTCCGCGCTCTGCAGCTGCTCCTGCGTTTCCTCCACGCGCTGCCGCAGCACCGCCTGCTCCGCCGCAGAAGCCTCCAGTGCATCCTGCTGCCGGAGATAGACATAAATGCCCCCGCCGAGCATGGCAAGGATCAGCGCACAGACCAGAACGATCTTCCCGTTTTTCATCTCCCGTCCTCTCTTTCTCTGCAGATGGGGATATGGTACCATTTCGGGGAAAATTTGTCAAATGAGGGGTGCGCGCAGAGCGTGTTTTCCCTCTTCTGAACAAAGAAGAGCCCCGGTGAACCGAAGCTCTTCTTGTCTGTGTTGCACTAAACGGTGTCCGAGGCGATTCTATCAACGTATTTCCAATGATACCCATGCGCGGAGCTTGCCCTTCCTGCACAACAAGCTTGTATCTTCCGGATGTCTTCTGTTCCAATCGATTTTGCGGCTTCTTTGAGAGTCTTGAAGTATTGGCCTGTTTCAACCTGAAGCACAAAGCACGCCCTTGTTTTCCTCGGGGAACAAAAGGGGCATTTCCCATATCCTTTTATCTTGTTTCCGATATAGGAATCGTAAGCATTTTTGCACGTCGGGCACAAGAACCAGACTTTTTTACTATACCCCTTTGAAATTTGAGTTGGTGTGAGGGTTCCGTTCTTTGTCGGATGCCATTCTGCGGCAATAGAAGGATGCGTTGTAGCTAAATCATTAAAGCCGCTCCAAACAAGATTTCCTGAACAGTATGGACATCCGTGGCCGCTTGTCCTTGAATTTGGGCTAGCTTGCCATCTGTGGCCATTCTTGCAAATCCAACTGTAAGGTTTATTTGTATTTGGGAATACTTGAGAGGGTAAAACATCAGGGTTGTTTTCCAGATCCCATTCTGCAGCAATACTGGGATACAGAGTCTCCAAATCATTTACACCTGGGATAAGAATTTGCCCTGCACACTGCTTACACCCAGTTCCTTTCGTGCGGTTCGCGATAAGTGTTTTATACTCGTAGCCACATTTAGCGCATTTCCACCATACTTTTTTGTTGCTGCTAATCATGAAATCTGTCGGATCAAGATCAATATTCTTGTCATAATCCCATTCAAGCATCAAATCGGGACGGACAGTTGGAAGATCATTAACCCCTTTGATGGGACGCTCATGCGCACAGTACGGACACCCGCGGTGGTTCACTGTTCTATTATTTATTGCTGCTTGCCAGTCCTGTTTGCAAACAGGGCACAGCCAATATGCTCTATGGCCTGAACCAGACGTAAACATATCTGGCTTGTTATTGCCATTCTTTGCGGGATGCCATTGCGCGGCAATGTCTGGGTAGAGCGTTTCCAGATCATTAAAGCCTTTCAGAACTCGTAAACCGTGGCAGTACGGACAGCCAGATCCCCTAGTCATGACGGTAATCGGACTGTCCCATTCATGCCCGCAGTTCCCAAGCCACCATACGCGCGTATTTGTATGAGGCGAAAACATTGCAGGAGTCAGCCCACCATTTTTTGTGGGATGCCAGAGGGCGGCGACTTCTGGATACTGGATTGCTAAAGATTTATTTTCCTTGGTGACGAGATAGTTCTGATAGATCAAATCGCGATCTCTACGAGAATCTACATCCGTCTTGACCTTTGGACCGTATGCCATTTCCTCCCATCCATTGGGATCTACAGGCTTACGAAAGAAGTGAGAAAATAGGTCTGCAGGATCAACGTCGAACAATGCATAGAGGAGTTCCCGAATAGCATAATCTAAGGCAGCATAGCTAATTTGTTTTCCAACAAACGGCCTTCGAACAAGGATAATCTGGTCTGCGATGTTCAAATCATTTCGATAGTGCTCAACGTTTTCCTTGAACCGGATGAGCATGATGCCATTTTGCTTGCAAATCTCGTATTTTCGCTCTTCCTTTTCAAGGGTATCATCTTTGTGCCATGCAATCCCGTCATACTCAATTCCCGTTCTGATTGAGGGAATATACACGTCAATCTCCATGCCATTGGAGAAAAAATCTCTAAATGAGTTGATTGCATCGGGAAACTTTTTCTTGATGTAAAAGAATACGGCTTGTTCTGGGAAGGATGTTTTAAGCTGTTTTCGACATTCTGGACATCCACGGCCATGGTATCGGTTACTGATTCTTGCTTTCCATTTATGACCAAATTTGCATTTCCAGAAAGCATAAGTATTGCTTTGCGAGCCTATTTTATCAGGGAAGATTCCAAGCGCCGAGTTGGTATCGTAATCCCATTCGGATACCAACCATTCAACGTCGGCAACCGTCTCTTTTAGCTTTCTCATATTTCACGTTATCCTATCTTTATTACCTTTAATTAGTACGTTGCTGACAGTTAAATAAATAATTATATCACAGCAGAAATGATAATAAAAGAAAGATACCCTTGTCTATATATCAATAACAGCCCAACTCTGTCCGGTAGACAAAGTTGGGCTGTTGCTTGGCAGCGGGAGAAGGATTCGAACCCTCACATACGGAGTCAGAGTCCGCTGTGCTACCTTTACACAATCCCGCTAAGTGCAAAAGCTATTATAAACAGATTTGCGGTTTTGTCAAGGGGTATTTTCAAAAAAAGTGGATTTTTCTTCTCCGGCGTGCTACAATGAGACGACTTTATTTCCGTGCAGGGAGGCAGTTATGGGTAAGAACAGAAAAACCGTGGCCGTGATCGGCGGCGGAGCCGGAGGGCTCTGTGCAGCCATTGCCGCAGCGGAGGCAGGCGCGTCCGCGGTGATCTATGAGCAGAGCAGCCGGGTGGGCAGAAAGCTCCTCAAGACCGGCAACGGCCGCTGCAATCTGAGCCATGACCCTGTTTATCGCACAGACTACAACCATCCCGACTTTGTCGGGGCGGTGCTGGAGCGCTGGGACAACGCCGCCCTGCTGGACTTTTTCGCCTCACTGGGGCTGCTGACCGTTACGGACGGCGAGGGGCGCTGCTATCCGCTCTCCGACACGGCCAGCTCCGTACTGGATGTGCTGCGTCTCCGCTGCGCCGAGCTGGGCGTGGAGGAGCGCTGCGGCCGGGAGCTCCGCTCTCTGGGGCAGCGCCGGGGACGCTGGGTGCTGCGCTTTGCCGACGGGGAGGAGGCGGAGTGCGACCGCGTGATCCTCGCCTCAGGCGGCGGCAGCACTCTGGCAAAGGAGGCCGGACACCGGCTCGTGCCCTTCTCCCCCATTCTCTGTCCCCTCCGCACCGAAACGGCTCCCATCCGGGGTCTCAGCGGGCTGCGGGCACGTGCTGCCGTCACGCTGCTGCGGAGCGGCGAGGCGATCTATACGGAGCGGGGCGAGGTGCTCTTCCGGGACTACGGTCTCAGCGGCATCGTCATCCTCAACCTGTCCCGGCTGGCGCGAACGGGCGATGTGATCTCGCTGAATCTCATGCCCGGCTGGGATGCGGAGCAGCTCCGCGCCCTGCTTGCGGCACGCATGGATCGGGGCAGCGAGCTCTTCACCGGCATTTTCCACCGCCGCATCGGCGAAGCGCTGCTGCGGCAGGCGGGCGGGACGGAGCTCTCCGCCCTGCTCAGCGCCGTTACCGACCTGCGCGTGAAGGTAGAGGGCTGCGGCGACGCAGCCAATGCGCAGGTGACCCGGGGCGGCGCGGCTGTGGAGGAATTCGATCCTCTCACCCTGCAGAGCCGTCTGCGGGAGGGACTCTACTGCATCGGCGAGGCGCTGGACATAGACGGAAAGTGCGGAGGCTACAATCTCCACTGGGCCTTTGCCTCCGGTCTGACGGCGGGAAGGAGTGCCGCAAATGATTGAAGTAAAGGAAATTCAGCAGGGTCTGGACGAGACACTGGAGCACGCGGTGGCAAAAAAGCTGAAGATCGCGGAAAAGGACGTGCTCCGGGCGGAGCTGCTCCGCCGGGGCGTGGATGCCCGCCACAAGGATCGGGTGCATTTCGTGGCCAGCGCCGCCGTGCAGCTCCGGAAGGGCGAGGAAAAATACACGCCCTACACCCCCTATACGCCCCCGCAGGTACACGTGCTCCGGGAGAAGCCCAAGCTGCGCCCCGTGGTGGTGGGCGCAGGCCCTGCCGGGCTCTTTGCCGCCCTGACCCTTGCCCGCTCCGGGGCAGAGCCTCTCCTCATCGAGCAGGGCGACTGCGTGGAGGAGCGGCAGCGGGCCGTGAAAGCCTTCACCCTCACCGGCCGACTGGACCCGGATTCCAACATCCAGTTCGGCGAGGGCGTCGCAGGCGCTTTTTCCGACGGCAAGCTCAACTCCGGCACCCACGATGTGCGCGGCAGGCAGGTGCTGCGGGAGCTGGCCGCCGCCGGAGCGCCGGAGGAAATTCTCTGGGAGGCCAAGCCCCATATCGGCACCGACCGGCTCCCCGCCGCCGTGGCAGGGCTCCGGGAGGCCATCAAGGCCGCCGGAGGCGAGGTGCGCTTCCGCACGCCCCTGCGGGATCTGGTTATAGAAAACGGCGCTGTCCGCGCCATTGTCACAGACCGGGAGGAGATCCCCGCCGAGCGGGTGATCCTGGCGGCGGGACATTCCGCCCGCGCCCTGTTCTATATGCTCCGGGAGCGGGGTGCGGAGCTGATCCGCAAGCCCTTCTCCATCGGTGTGCGCTGCGAGCATCCCCAGAGTCTGATCAACGAAAGCCAGTACGGAGCCTTCGCCGCTCACCCGGCGCTGGGGGCGGCGGATTACAAGCTGGCCGTACATCTGCCCACGGGCCGGGACGTTTACAGCTTCTGTATGTGCCCCGGCGGCGAGGTGGCCGCCGCCTCCAGTGAGGAGGGACGCCTCTGCGTCAACGGCATGAGCCCCTTTGCCCGCGATGGCCGCAACGCCAACTCGGCGCTGCTGGTCAATGTGCAGCCGTCGGACTTCCCCGGTGCTTCTCCTCTGGCGGGCATCGAGTTTCAGCGCCACTGGGAGGAGGCCGCTTTCCGGCTGGGCGGCGGGCTCTACCGGGCTCCGGCACAGCTGGTGGAGGATTTTCTTCTGGGCCGTCCCTCCGAGCAGGGAGGCAGCGTGAAGCCCACCTATCCCCTGGGCGTGCGCTGGTGCGATCTGAGCGAGTGTCTGCCGACCTTCGCCAGCGCTTCTCTCCGGGACGCCTTCCCCCTCTTTGAGCGGAAGATCCGCGGCTTTGCCATGGGCGATGCGGTGCTTACGGGTATTGAGGCCCGCTCCTCCTCCCCGGTGCGCATCGTCCGCAATGAAACCGGCGAGAGCAACCTCCGGGGGCTCTACCCCACCGGCGAGGGCGCCGGCTATGCCGGCGGCATCCTCTCCGCCGCCGTGGACGGCATCCGGCAGGCCGAGCGGGTGCTGGATAGCTATCAGTGAGGACGGATCACCACGTCGCTTCGCTCCTCGCAATGACAGGATGGAACTCACCGGCCATCGCATTCTTTCTGCCTTTCATGAAAAAGGTTCGCTGCAATTCTTTGATTTGCAGCGAACCTTTTTCTTTATCGGTATCCGTCCGGGTTTTGCTTCTGCCAGTTCCAGGCGTCCCGGCACATATCCTCCACGCTGCGTCTGGCTTCCCAGTGCAGCATTTTCTTTGCCTTGTCGGCATTGGCGTAGGTCACGGCCACGTCCCCCTCCCGGCGCGGACCGAGCACATAGGGGATGTCCATATCATTGGCACGGTTCCAGGCGCGGATGAGCTCCAGCACGGTCACGCTCTCGCCCCGCCCCAGATTGAACACCTCCGCTCCCTCATGCTCCCGGCAGTAGCGCAGGGCGCTGAGATGACCCTCGGCCAGATCGCAGATGTGCAGGTAGTCCCGCTCGCCGGTGCCGTCCCGGGTGGGATAGTCGCCGCCGAATACCGTGAGTGCCTGCCGCTTGCCGGAGGCGGTCTGGGAGATATAGGGCATCAGGTTGGCGGGCACGCCGCTGGGATCCTCGCCGATACGGCCGGAGGGATGCGCGCCCACGGGATTGAAGTAGCGCAGGATCACCGCGGAGAGCGCCGAAGCGGCGCAGACGTCCCCGATGATCTGCTCGATCATGAGCTTGCTTCTGCCGTAGGGGCAGGAGCCGGAGAGCGGGGAATCCTCGGAGAAGGGGGCATTGCCGTCCCGATACACGGTAGCCGAGGAGGAAAACACCAGTCTTCTCACGCCGAAGCGCTCCATGGTCTCCAGCAGGGTCAGGGTGGAGTCCAGATTGTTGCGGTAATAGAGCAGGGGCTTCTCCACGCTCTCTCCCACAGCCTTCAGCCCCGCGAAGTGGATCACAGACTCGATCTCCTCCCGCTCAAAAAGGGCGTTCATGGCTGCGGTGTCGGCCACATCGGCCTCGTAAAAGGGGATCTCCGTCCCGGTCATTTCCTCGACGCGGCGGATCGCCTCCCGGCTGGCATTGCAGAGATTGTCGGCCACAACGACCTTTTCGCCCGCCTCGATCAACGCAAGGGCGGTATGGCTGCCGATGTACCCGGCGCCGCCCGTCAGTAAAACAGACAAACTTCAGATCCTCCCTGTCGTTTTCTTCCGGCCATTATAGCACCGCCGCAAGAAAAAGTATAGCAAAAAAACATGAATTATGGACAAATTTCCCTTTCCGTGCTATACTCGGATAGAATGGTAATACTATCGGAAGCGATCCAATTCACGGCTGAAAAAGCGGAGATTTTTACCCTATGAAAAAATTTACCCTGCGGGGCATCGCCCTGAACCGCTCCCATCTGTGCAATGCGGTGCAGCGGCTGATGCTCTATGTGGAGCTGAGCATTCAGACTCTACTGCTGATATTCTTCTGGAACCACTTCTA
Source organism: Candidatus Apopatocola equi (assembly GCA_018065965.1). Classification (GTDB taxonomy): domain Bacteria; phylum Bacillota; class Clostridia; order Oscillospirales; family Oscillospiraceae; genus Apopatocola; species Apopatocola equi. The sequence continues at coordinate 10,871 of JAGHSH010000206.1, read as the reverse complement.
CAATGCCTCCATGCCCGTACCCATCTACTACCGGGGCTACTATGCGCTGGCGCTGTTCTACTGGGCGCTGCTCTTTATCTGCACCAAGGCGCTCAAGGGGCGCGACATCGGGGATGTGCGTGTGTTCGATACTATCGTTTCCCAATCTGTTGCGCTGCTGCTGGGCAATGTGGCCTCCTACTTCCCCCTGTGTCTGCTGAGCTACCGGGTTCTGAATCCCTCGTGGCTGCTGGTGATGACGCTTCTGCAGACGGTTCTGATCGTGCTCTGGTGCTTTCTCTGCAACCGGCTCTTCTTCTATCTTTTCCGACCGCTGGAGCTGCTGCTCATCGGTGATGAGGAGCGCCGCAGGATGCTGCGGAAAAAGCTCTCCCGCTACTGGCAGCGCTACCACATCTGCGCCGAGCTGCCGGATACCGCCTCCCGGGAGGAGATCTTCATGGCGCTGCACAACTGCCATGCGGTGCTGCTGGACAGCCCCGACCGTTCCCTGAGGGACTGGATCGGGCAGGAGTGCTTCCGCTGCAATCTCTTCCTCTTTCTGGTGCCGGATGTGCAGGATGTGATCCTCCACTCCTCCCGGCGGCTCCACCTCATCGACACGCCCTTTCTCCAGACCAACTCCCACCGCATTACCGCCTCCGATCTGGTGGTCAAGCGGCTGATAGATATCTTTTTCTCCTCGCTGGGTCTGCTGGTGATCTCGCCCTTCCTGCTGCTGGCCGCCCTGGCCATTGTCCTCGACGACCCCGGGCCCGTGTTCTTCCGGCAGGAGCGTCTCACCAAGGACGGCAGGGTGTTCAAGGTCATCAAGCTGCGCACCATGGTCACCGATGCGGAGAAAAACGGGCAGAAGCTGGCCGAGAAGGACGATCCCCGCATCACCCGGGTGGGGCGCATCCTGCGCAAGACCCGGCTGGATGAGTTCCCCCAGCTCTGGAACGTGCTGGTGGGCGATATGTCGCTGGTGGGGCCCCGTCCCGAATGCCCCGCTCTGGCGGAGGAATACGAAAAGGATCTGCCGGAGTTCCGCTACCGGCTGAAGGTCAGAGCAGGCATCACCGGTATGGCGCAGGTCTACGGCAACTATGACACCTCGCCCCGGGACAAGCTCCTGATGGATCTGATGTATATTGAGGAATACACCTTTTCTCTGGACATTACCCTGCTGCTGCTGACCGTCCGCACCCTCTTCCTGACGGAAAAGACCGAGGGCGTGGACACATCGGAGGAAGAAGCTTGAAAATATCCGTTCTCATCGTCAACCACAAGGCTGACGAGTATGTCCGCGCCGCCATTGCCTCTCTGAAGCAGGGCTGCGGCAGATATGAATACGAAAGCATCGTCATGGACAACTCCCCGGAGCCCCGCCCCATCGCTGAGGCGGACATCTGGGAGCCCATTGAAAACCGGGGCTTCGGCAACGGCTGCAATCTGGCCGCCAAACGCGCCTCCGGCGAGCTCTTCCTCTTTCTCAACCCGGACAGCGAATGCGCAGGCGGCGCAGTGGAGGCAGCGGCGGACTGTCTGCTGCGCAGCGGGGAAAACGGCCTTGTGGGGCTGAAAACCCTGCTGCCCGACGGAAGCGCCGAGCCGGGCTGTCTGCGGGGCTTTCCCACGCCGACTCGCTCTCTCTGCTATTTTCTGGGGCTGGAGAAGCTCTTTCCCAACAACCGCCTCTGCGGCGGCTATCACATGAGCTGGCTGGATCGGAACGAGAGCCACGAGGTCGATTCCGTGTCCGGCTCCTTCATGCTTCTGCGCCGCTCCCTCTTTGAGCAGTTGGGCGGCTTTGACGAGGACTATTTCATGTACGGCGAGGACATGGATCTCTGCCTTCGCGTCCGGGAGGCGGGCTATAAGGTGATCTACTGCGCCGAGGGCAGTATGCTCCATCACCACGGTAAGTCCGGGAAATCGGAGCGGCAGACCGCCGCCTTCTACGACGCCATGAATATCTTCTACAATAAGCATTATGCCCCCACCCACAGCGCCCTGACCACGGCCGCGGTGCATCTGGGGGTGCGTTTTCTCAAAGCCCGCGGGCTGCGGAAGCTCCGGCGGGAGCAGCGGAGCTGACTTGTGAGGTGAAACCAATGGAACTTACGGAATGGATCCTTTTATCTCTCTCCCTGCTGAATCTCGTCCTGCTGCTCGTTCTGCTGCTGCGGCGGAATCCCGCCGTTTCGGAACGGGCGCTGAAGGCTGCCCTGCGGGAGCTTTCGGAGAACAATCTCAGCGCCGTCAGCTCATTGGGGCAGGCGCTGCAGAACAATCAGGCGCTCTCCGCCCAGATGCAGGACGCCCGGCTGGACTCTCTGGAGGAAAAGCTCGCGGCGCAGATGGAGGCGCAGCACGTGCTGCTTGAGACCCTCCAGCGCTCCGTGAATGCGCAGCTGGAGCAGTTCCGCAGCTACAGCAACCGGCAGATCGAACAGCTGGAAAAGACGCTCAGCACCGATTCCCAGCAGCTGCGCACGGAGCTGACCGAGCGCATGGGTGAGCTGCTCTCCACCCTCCGCGCCCTGCAGCAGAGCAACGAGGACAAGCTGGAGCAGATGCGCTCCGCCATGAGCGAGGGTGTGCGCCAGCTCCGGGAGGAGAACGGCAGAAAGCTGGACGAGATCCGCGGCACCGTGGACGAAAAGCTCCAGAGCACGCTGGAAAAGCGTATCTCCGAGTCCTTCCGGACGGTCAGCGAGCAGCTGGAACAGGTCTATAAGGGCATCGGTGAGATGCAGAGTCTGGCCGGGGATGTGGGCGGACTGAAAAAGGTGCTCTCCGGCGTAAAGACCCGGGGCATTCTCGGCGAGGCGCAGCTGGGCGCGATCCTGGAGGAGATCCTCTCCCCCGAGCAGTATGAAACCAACGTGGCCACGATTCCCGGCAGCAGTGAGCGGGTGGAATACGCCATCCGGCTCCCCGGTCGGGACGGCGGCACCGTCTACCTGCCCATCGACTCCAAGTTTCCCGGCGACCGCTATGCACAGCTCCGGGACGCGCAGGAGGAGGGCGACCGGGAAAAGATCGAGGCCGCGTACCGAAATCTGGAGCAGGTCATCCGCTCCGAAGCCAAAGACATCCGCACCAAGTATGTGGAGCTGCCCTACACCACCAACTTCGGCGTTATGTTCCTGCCCTTCGAGGGGCTCTATGCCGAGGTGGTAAACCGGGGACTCATCGAAAAGCTGCAGCAGGATTACCGCATCAGCGTAGCAGGCCCCAGCACCATGGCGGCGCTGCTCAACAGCCTGCAGATGGGCTTCCGCACGCTGGCCATCCAGAAACGCTCCGGCGGGGTCTGGGAGGTGCTGGGCGCCGTCAAGACCGAGTTTGAAAAGTTCGGCGACACCAAGCGGAAGATGCAGACCCATCTCAGCCAGACCACCAGCGATCTGGACGCACTCATCGGCACCCGCTCCCGGGCCATCGAGCGCCGCCTCCGGAGCGTGCAGAAGCTGGACGATGAGGACGCAAGAAAGCTGCTGGAGGACATATAAAAAGGGTTAGCCGCAAATTTTTACATTTTGCGGCTAACCCTTTTCCCATGTGCTGCGACCGGCATTCAGCCCCCCATTCTTTCTTGTCTTTTTCGTGAAAGACAGAAAGAATGCGTCGCCGGCGGTGGAAGAAAGAGATGAAATGAAAAACAGGACCCATGCAGCATCGACTTCTGCATGGATCCTGTTTTTTATATCAGAATCAGTTCGCTGAGAAACACCGCCACACAGCAGCACACGCTCACCGTGAAGAGGCTCCGTCCCGTCCACGCCAGCACAATGCCCGCGCCCAGCGCCAGCAGGGCGCTCCAGGGGGTCTGGGTGGCGGAGAGAATGCCGGGGAAGGTCATCACCGCCAGCGTCACATAGGGCAGGTAGTAAAGGAAGGAGCGCAGCAGGGGGCTTTTCAGCTCCCGACGGATCAGCGTCAGGGGCAGCACCCGCACGGCATAGGTGGTCAGCGCCATGGTAAGGATGTAGAGATAGGTTTTAGCCATTTTCCGCTTCCTCCTTTACCGGGAAAAGGATCGCCGCCAGCAGGGAGATGACCACCGTCAGCAGGATGGTGGTCAGGCCGGTGGAGAGCCGGGCGAGCAGAGGCACGGCGCTGAAGAGCCAGCTGAGCGCAAAAGAGAGCGCTACCGTTCCCAGTACCACGGGGTTTGCCTTGGCAGGCGGGATGAAGATGGCGATAAACATACCGTAGAGTCCCACGCTCAGAGCGCTCACCGCCCGCAGGGGCAGCACGCTGCCCAGCACCGCACCGATGAGCGTGCCCAGCGCCCAGGCCGGGCAGGCAATGGCAAAGGCGCCGTAGCTGTAGCGGGGATCCAGCTCATCACCGTAGGCCACGGAAATGCCGAAGATCTCATCGGTGACGCACATACCCAGCATCAGGCGCTGGGCGGTGCTCACCTTTGCCGTGAGCTTCTGACTGAGAGCCGTGCTCATGAGCATATAGCGGGCGTTGGTCAGCGCTTCCATGAGCACCAGCTCCAGAATGGGCGCATGGGCGGCAATGAGCGTAAAGCCCACAAACTCGCCCGCACTGGCGTTGTTGCTCAGGCTGGCGATCACTGCCTGCAGGATGCTCAGTCCCGCATTTTTGGCCGCAATCCCCAATGTAACGGCGACGGCCAGATAGCCGAGGGCGATGGGCACGCCGTCCTTCACGCCTCGGGTAAAGCTGTTCATTTTTCTCTTTGTCCTCTCTGTGTTCTTCGCGCTTTTGTCAGGCTTTTACTTTGTCAGCAGGCCGATGAGCAGGCCGATGGCTCCGCAAACGGCCTCGATGGTTCCCTTCAGCCGCTTTTCCTTCTCCTTGCTGTTGGCCGAGGCACGGCAGTAGCAGCCGTAAACGGTGACCAGCAGGCAGACAATGATAAAGATGCTTCTGTACTCAACGATCAAATCTCCGAGCATGGTTCTATCTCCTGTTCTGTTATGATTCTCTGTTGGGGTAACGGACTTCCCAGAGGGTCAGTCCCTGGGCGGGAGCCGTAGCGCCGGCAGCCGCGCGGTCTTTTTTTGCCAGAATCTCGCTCATGCTCTCCGCAGAGCGTTTGCCCTGCCCCACCTCCACAAGCGTGCCGGTGAGGATGCGCACCATATTATAGAGGAAGCCGTCTCCCGTGAAGCGCAGCCACAGCTCCTCCCCCCGGGGAAGCAGCTCGATGGAGCTGACCGTGCGCACGGCGCTCTTGCGGCTGTGGCCGGTGCGGAAGGAGGAATAGTCATGCTGCCCGCAGAGCAGCGCCGCCGCCCGCTCCATGGCGGCCGTGTCCAGCTTTTCGCGGAGCTGCCCGACCCAGCGGCGCTCAAACGCGCAGGGGCTCTCCCCCCCATGGAGGCGGTAGCCATAGACCTTCTCTGCGGCGCTCAGCCGGGCGTGGAAGCGCGGGTCGGCCTCCTGCAGCGACAGTGCCCCGATGTCCTCGGGCAGGTAGCGGCGTAGGGCGGTGAGGATCTCCCCGCTCTCCATGGGCGAGGCGGTCTTGAAGGAGGCCACCTGCCGGCGGGCATGGACGCCCGCGTCCGTGCGGCCGCTGCCGTGCAGCTCGATCTCCTCCCCCAGGATCCGGGAGAGAACGCCGCTCACCTTTTCCTCCACGGAATCGGCGGTGTTGCCCTGCCGCTGCCAGCCCCGGTAGCGGGTGCCCTCATAGCTCAGCTCCAGACGGTAGTTCTTCACACCCTCACCCCGTTCAGCTCCGCCTCGGCCAGATGCTCGCCCTCATAGCGGAGCTTCAGAGAGAAGAAGGGCGCTCCGTCCTCCAGCAGCTTCAGGAAGATTCTGTCGCCCTCCCAGAGCGTCAGCTCCCGGAGCTGCCGGCGGTCGATCCACGCCAGCTCACCCTCGTCGCAGAGCTGCTGCTCCCCGCTCCAGTCGGAAACGGTAAAGAGGTGCATATATTCGGTTTCGGCCTCGTCGGACACGAAGGTCACCAGTCCCCGGAACTGCCAGCGCAGCACTGTGAAGCCCGTTTCCTCCAGAACCTCCCGGCGCATACAGTCCTCGGGACTTTCATCCCGCTCAAACTTGCCGCCGACGCCCAGCCACTTATCGTGATTGATGTCATTGACCTTTTTGGTGCGGTGGAGCATCAGATACTGCCCGTCCCGCTCCAGATAACAGAGGGAAGTCAGCTTCATGATTTATCCTCTCTTTCGCCTCTTCAGCGTCTTTTGCCCCCGTAGCTGAAGCCCTTCCCGCTCCGCCGGAAGCAGCTCTGACAAAGTCTGCCCTTGTAGTGCAGGGGCAGCGCACCGCCGCACTGGGCGCAGAAGCGGATGTTGTTGCGCAGATTGTGCAGCAGGATCTGGTTGATCCAGTCGGCCACCTGCTCCCGCTCGCGGCTCAGCTCATCTACATCCACCTCGGTGCCGAAGGCCTTGGCAAAGGAGAAATAGAGATCCAGCTTCCGGCAGTGCGCCTCCAGCTCCGGGAGGGTGTAGCTGCCCGCGTTACGCTCCGGCAGGCGGGGCTGATCGGGGTCCTCGCCCCGGGCCCAGGTGGAGAGGAAAAAGCTGAAGAGCTTCTGCAGCTCGGGGTCGGTCTCGTCAAAGGGGATGTTGGCGGCCCGGAGCTCCTGCTCCCGGCTGAGGGTAAAGCCCTCCTCCCGGAGTTTGGAGATGAGCTTGATATAGCGGGAGATGTCCAGCTTCACATAGGGTTCCACCGTGGGCAGCCGGTTCCACTCCTCCAGCACCTGCAGCAGATCGAAATCCACCTGCAGTACCAGCTCAGAGAAGCCTACCACCGCCTGTGTGATGGGCGGCACCGGCGTTTCCAGTCCCGCACGGATCAGCTCCAGACCGTCCGGCGCGCCCACATAACCCTTGTCATACATACCGAAGCGTCCCGCCCGACCGGCGATCTGCCTGATCTCGGCGGGCGTCAGATCCCGCACCTCCCGGCCGTCAAACTTCCGGGTCTCGGTAAAGATCACCCGGCGGATGGGCAGGTTCAGTCCCATGCCGATGGCGTCGGTCGACACCACATAGCGGGTCTCCCCGTCCAGAAAGCCCTCCATCTGCCGTCTGCGGGTGGCGTAGGGCAGGGCGCCGTAGATAATGGCAGGCTTTCTCCCGTGGGAGCGAAGATCCTCCGCCAGCGAGAGAACGCCGATCTTGGAGAACGTAATGAGCGCATCCCCCGGCTCCAGCTGGGTATAGTCCACCGGGTGCTTCATGCACACAAGGGGCGCCTTGCGCTCATGATGGATGATCTCATAGCTGTCGCCGCAGGCTGAGATGAGCCGCAGCAGGATGTTTTCCGCCTCCGGTGCGGCACAGAGATGCACCTCCGGAGCCAGCACGCCCAGGATTGCCCGGCTCCAGGCATAGCCCCGCTCCGGATCGGCGATCATCTGGCACTCATCGATCACCGCCACGTCCCAGTCGCGCTTCATATCCAGCTTTTCGCAGGTGGCCGCCACATGGGTGTCGCCCTCCTGCACGTCCTCTTCCTCGCCGGTGGTCAGTGAGCAGAGGACATGGGCGTCCAGCAGGGTCTCCTGCGCCTCCAGCGCCAGCAGCCGGAGGGGCGCCAGATACACGCCGCTGTCGGCCTGCATGAGCCGCTGAAAGCCCGCATAGGTTTTGCCCGTGTTGGTGCCGCCGATATGAAGGATGAAATGCCGCGCCATCTGCCGGGCCTCGGGATACTCGTCCTTGGGATTCAGGGCGATGAGCATGGAAAGATCGGAGCGGATGGCCCTGGGCACATAGAAAACGGAATAGACCCAGCTGAGGGGATGGCTGAGCAGCTCCCGGCCGGGGAAGCCCTCGGTGCGGAGCATCTCCCCCGCCCTGGCCTCCGGCTGGGCGGTGGTAAAGGCGCGGAGCGTCCGCTCCGCCACGGCATAGAGTACGGCGGCGTAGCGTTCCCGGAATTCCCCCACCTTCTTCTCATATCCGCTCTGCGCCGCCCAGACGAGCGCCAGCGGCAAGCGTTTGAGGACGGCGGGGATGTTTTCTCCCGCCCGTTCCTTCTCCAGCGCAAGGAAATTGCTCAGGTAGCTCACAGCCTGTCCGCTGCCGCGAAGCTGCGAGGCGGGTGTGCCGGGCAGCAGCTCCAGCACGCCCTCATGATAGCGGCGGGCCAGCACGGCGCTGTCGTCATCGGGGAGGGCGCTCTCCTCCCATATCCCGGAGAGAAACGCCGCTGCCGCCTCCAGCTGCTGCTGCCAGACGGAGGACGCAGCCTTTTTCTCCTCCCGCGCCTGCTCCCGCAGCTGCCGGTTTGCCTCGGCCGAGGCGATAAACTTTTCATTTTTCTCTGCCGCAAGCACCTGCTCCTTATCCCAGCAGCGGGTGGAACGGCCGGAGAAATACCGGTATTGGGGCTTGGGCAGCAGCTCCTTCATGAGCTCCCGGCTCCAGCCCCGGGACAGGAGCGTGCCCGCTGTCCATAGGTTTGATTTACTCAATTCCCTGCTCTCTTTCTGATACCGCAAAAAGGCTGTCAGAAAGTTGACAGCCTTTTCGGATAAGTGGGGAGGACTGCGTGCGTCTCAGCCGCCCCACACGGAATAGTCGGAATAATACTGGGAGGGATCGGTGTTCACACCGTTGGCGCGAACCTCGTAGTGCAGATGGTTGCCCGTGGCGATGCCGGTGGCTCCGGCTCCGCCGAGGGTATCGCCCTGTCCCACACTCTGTCCCACGCTCACATTCACGGAGGAGAGGTGGGCATAAACGGTCTGCACGCCGTTGCCGTGATCCACGATCACGCAGTTGCCGTAACCGCCCAGCTGACCGGCGCTGATCACGGTGCCTCCGGCTGCGGAGATCACACGGTCGCCCTCGTTGGCGTTGATGTCCAGACCCTGATGGTTGGTGGAAGCGCCTGCGGTGGGCTGATCACGGTTGCCGAACTGGGAGGTGACCAGACTGCTGGAGGGCAGAGGCCAGATCAGATCGCCCACAGACACCACGCCGGAGCCCGTGGAGGCACCCACGCCGCTCCCGCTGCCGCCGGAGGCGGCTGCGGCCTGTACCCGCTGGGCAGCATACTGCTGCTGCAGCGCCACGATCATCTGCTGGATCTCCACATCGGCGGCATCCAGCGCCGCATCGATGGCCGCATACTCGGCCAGTGCGTTTTCGCTGTCCTCGCTGAGACTCTCCATCAGCAGCTGGGCAGCCTCGATCTGCCCATCCAGATAGCTCTGACGGGCAGCCAGCTCCGACTGGATGCTCTGCTGCTCGGTGAGCATGTCCTGATATTCCCGGGTGATCTGCGCCTTGTTGCTGCGGGCCTGCCGATAGCTTTCCTGCAGCTCCCGGTCGTAGCGGGTAATGTCGTTGATGTCGGCAATGCGGCTGAGCAGCTCGGAGAGGCTGTTGCTCTCCAGCAGCACGCTCAGATAGCTCATATCGGTGGTCTCCTCCATGGCGCGCATACGGGTGCGGAGAGCCTGATTCTGCTGCTCCTCGGCGTAAATGGCTTCGTTGAGCTCGCCGCTCTTTTCCTCCAGCATCTGATTGTAGAGCTTGATCTGCTCGTTGAGCAGCTCGATCTCCTGCCGGTTGGTTTCGATGCACTGGTCAAGAGCCAGCTTTCTGTCCGCAAAAAGGGCGGACTCGGCGTTCAGCTTATCGATGCGTGCGGCCTGCTCGGCAGCCTGCTCCGCCAGCGCCTGACGGCGCAGGGCAAGCTGATCGATGTCATATTGGGAAACCGCCATTGCCGGCAGGGTCAGCGCAAGCAGGAGCGCCATTCCGGCGGCAAGGGCGAAGAGTCTGCGGAAATGAAAATGCTTTGTCATGGTACCTGTCCTTCTCTAAAATGCTGTGCCCTATTATACCCTTTCCGCGCTCAAAGGTCAATGGATGCAGCGGGGCGAAAACGGGAATAATTGTGAATTTTTTCCGACATTTTTCGTACACATTTTATCTTTTATACCAAGCAAGTCCGCTGCAAAGCTAAAATTTGCAGGAAAAGCATTTTTCGTGTCTGTTTTGCACGCTGCGGGGAAAGGGCTGAATGCCGGGCACCGCACAGCGCAGCGGCAGCGCTAATGAAAACAGGGTTCTCTGCAAAACGAAAATTCTGCAAAGAACCCTTTCATTGGTGTTCCGGCTCAGACAAAGGGCAGGACACTCAGAATATATCTGGCTGTTTTCCCGCTGCCGTCGGCGGCAGTGGCGGTGATCGTAACGCTGCCCTTGGCAAGGATCGTCACAAGGCCGTTTTCATCCACCGTGGCCAGCTTAGCGTTGCTGCTCTTCCAGCTAACGCCCTGATAGGCGTTGAAGGGGTCAGCGGCGGCGCTGAGCTGCAGGCTCTGGCCAACATACACCTTGGCCTTTTTGCCGGTGACCTCCACGCCGTCCCGATAGAGCTTCACGGTCTTGACAAGGGGATAGAGCATAATGTCGATGCTGTCGCTTCTCTCGCTGCCGTCGGTGGTGACAGCGGTGACAGTAACGCAGGTGGGCTCGGTAATGGTCTTGGCAGCGGTGACGACGCCATTCTTCACGGTAGCCAGAGCAGGATCGGAGACCGTCCAGCTGAGCTTGGTGGAAGTGGGCTTCATGACCTCCCCGTTTTTATCCAGGAAAGCCGTCTGGAGCGTGAGCTTCTTAGTCGCAGCCAACACATCGCTTCCGGTCTTGGAGGATACTCTGATGTGATCGGGCACGGAGATGATCTTCACGGTAACGGTCGCCTTGGTCTTTTTATCCGCTCCCGTGGCGGTGAGCTTCACGGTTCCGGCCTTTACGGGCGTGAGCACGCCGTTTTCGTCCACGGTGGCGAGCTTGGGGCTGCTGCTCGTCCATGGCACGGTGCTGTCCTCAAGATTCACCGTTTCGGCGCTGAAGGGCGGGCTGCCGTTCTCCAGCGAGATGGTTTCCGTAAGGCCG
>JAGHSH010000224.1 GCA_018065965.1 Candidatus Apopatocola equi | reverse complement strand
GGGGAATGCGGAGTCTATGCAGCCCTTTCCCAGCTCTTTCGCCAACGCATCATGGGAGGCAAAATGAGCCTCGGAGAGGGGAACGTCGATTTCCGTGAGGTTATCAGAAAGTCTGATCTCCCGATATTCCGGCCCGCGCCAGTCAAAAGAGCCAACATAGGTCACGTCCACGTCATCGCTCATGCCGCTGTATAGCCCCATCAGCCGGAGCCGACCTCCGCCGACCGGAGGGTCGATGGGCTGCATATCCAAAACAGTGATTCTCGTTCTATCCATCCGCATTACCTCGGCAGTTTTTCTTCCAGTACGGGCAGCAGCGTTTCCACCACTGCGTCCCAGGTGATCGACTCAATGCTTTTTTTACCGCAGCGTCCCATGGCGGCGGTTTTCTCCCTGTGAAGATAGAATTCATCAAAGCGCGCCGCGATCTCCCGGGGATCGGGGCCGCAGAGAAATCCGTTCTCCCCGCTGCGGATAAACCGCGCCGGTTCACCGGAGTCCGTGCAGGTCAGCACCGGTTTCTCGCTTTTGAAGGCTTCATGGAGAATGTAGCCGTAATCCTCCCGGAGGGGCGTAAAGGCGACCGCCAGAGCGTTGGCGTAAAGGCACTTCATTTCCTCGTCTGAGACCCGTCCAAGGAACTCCACACGGGGCAGATTGGCGGAGAGCGCGCGCAGCTCCTGCTCCTGTTCACCGCTCCCGGCAATTTTCAGCCTGACGGGGGTCTTTACATACCCCATGGCCTCTATGCAAAGATCGACCCGTTTCCAGCGGTGGAGTCTGCCGGGCAGGTAGATATAATCCCCGGCTTGGGCGGTATAAAAGCCTTCGTCGGTCATCCCGGGATGAAGAGCCGTGCTTTCAATGCCGATATACTTTCGGATCCGCTCCGGAACTTCCTCTCCGATCGTATAAACCGCCTTCGTGCGGGGAGGGGAGAGCAGCTCCTTATCCATCCGGAAGAGCAGCTGCCGGCGCTCAAAATTCACGGGATGTGCGTTCAGCTCCTCAAACATATCGTAGAAAACACGGACGGTATGCATCAGATAGCAGACATGGTTCGGATGGCGAACGGCAAAGGTGGGCGCTTTGGAGGAGAGAACGGCGTCATACTTCAGCACATTGAGATCATAGCAGCGCCGGTAGGATTCCATAATAGTATCAAAGCTATCCTCGCAGCAGGGCACCTCTACCAGATCCACGCAGTCCACATAGCGGGAAAAGGCTTCTGCGAGCTTTTTATGAAAGATCTCCGCACCGCCCACGGTGCCGCTGCTCTGGACATTGGCCAGAATGTCAAGACTGTGCAGCTTCATGCGCGGATACCTATCAGTGCATAATCCTGCGGCGCAAAGATCAGCCCATCCAGAAGCTCAGAGTGTTCGGCGGCCGCGATGTCATTCCGGCTCTTCCCGTCATAATACTCGGCGGGGTTCATGCCAAAGACATCCACATAAGAGAATCCGCTGCGCTGGGCAAGGAATCCGGCAAGCTCCGGATGTACGGGACGGACATGGGAAGGATCCAGATAGAAGTAGCGGGTGGCAGTGATGAGATTGGCGCAGTTCGGCGTTTCAAGCAGCAGCATACCGTTCTTTTTCAGAACCCGGCCGCACTCGGCAAAAAGCTGCACCAGCTCCTCAAAGGAAAGATGCTCAATAATCTGAATGCCGATGATCGCATCCAGAGAATTGTCCTTCAGCTCCGCGAGATAATGCAGGCAGTCATCCTCTGCCACGCTATGGCCCTTATCCCGACAGATCTGCAGCTGAACGGGATTCATGTCCACGCCCACAACAGAGTCTGCGCCGTTGGAAACAAGAACATCCAGCATTTCCCCGCGTCCGCAGCCGATATCCAATATGGCTTTCCCGGAGAGTGTACCGAAATGTTCGAGAACGCGGGGCATATAGCCCTCCAGACGGTGGCGGATATCGGTCTGACTGCCGCGGAAGTGCTCCTCAAAGTCATGGTAAAACACCGCACCGGGGCCGGAGGTGACTGAAGGGCGCTCCGGGGCTGGTGCAGCCTGCCCGGAGGTGTTTGTCCATCGCAGGACGGAGAGATCCTCCTGATGCTGCGCATGCATGCTCTCGAGCTTCTTTTCCATTGCGGCAGCCGCCTCGGCTCCGGCCTTTTCCGACTGTGCAAGCTTCTCCTCCAGAGCCCGGATCTGGGCATGAAGCGCCTCGATCGACTCCCGGTTCTCGGAAGAAGCCGCTTCAAGCTTCTCCTGCCGGAGATTCAGACGGAAAACATCTCTTGCGGTATCGCCCAGATCGGAGCGATTCTGCATCTGTTCCCTGCGCAGATCATCCTGATTGGCAAGGATAGTCCCACAGCGATCCTCCAGCAGCTTGTCATTTTCCATGAGGACCGCATCGTTCTCAAACAGGGTTCCCACTCTGTTTCGAACCACGGTCACGGCGGTCAGCATGGCGCTGTTATAGGTTCTGACGTCTCTGTTGGTCAGTTCGGCAATGCGGAGGTACAGCTTCTCCACCAAACGGGCAAAGAAGCGGGAAATGCCCTTTTTGGCGCGCATCTCGGCCCGGTTCATGCCGATGCTTGTGCCGACCGCGGCCGGAGCCATGTCCGCATCGATCTCTTCCAGATTTGGGAAGGTGACAACGCTCCGGATCTGATCTTCGGTTTCCGGAGAAGAAGGCAGGTCACTCTTACCGTTGCGGATCCGGATCTCACGGAAGATCGTATCCAGAGATTCGCTGCTCAGTTTTTTGTAATCCATTTTTTATCCTCTTTTGAACAGCCGAAAGCAGGCGGGTTCGCTCCCGGTACTCTGCCGCCGGCGGCAATATTTCTATGCGGGAATTATACCATTAACGGGACTCTGCGTCAATGCGTTTCGACAGCTATGTGTCCTATGGAGAAATCAGGAAAACGCCGAAAGAGCTGCCCCCCGAAAGGAGCAGCTCTTTTTGCTTCGTTATTTCCTTACTCGCAGATCATGCCGTAATTTTGACATAGGACGCGGAATTCGTCAGAGTCGACAAACTGATCGAAGACGCCCTTACGGGTCGTGCTGTACTCAGCATTATCGGTTGTGAGACACCAAGCCCAGAAATCAATCTCAGCAGCCGAGCCTTCACGATCCATCAAGCACTTATAAAGACGGCTCAGGAATTCCTCATTGCTGAGCTTACTTCCGATCATCTCATCACTAAAGAAGAAATATTTAGCTGCACTTTTGGCCGTATGATCACAATGGATCAGGTAGAAAGTCCAGGCATCGACTTCATCCGGGGCAGGAGTTCGCTTCAGGGCCTCCGTGTAAAGGCGTTCGGAGAACGCATCGTTCTTCTCGGCACTGTGGCAGCCGCTCTCCGTGCAGCGTCCGCCGGGCTTGGTGCCCTTGCCTGAAACAGCGATCGGGGAGCCGAGGGTGATACCGGCTTCGGTGCAGATGTTGCGGAATTCTTCGCTGGACACCAGATCGTTGAACACCTGCTCACGGCTCTGACCCTGCTGCAGCTGATAGGCTCTGTAGCTCAGCTCGGACTCGTCGGGCGTTCTGCCGATGAAGGCCTCAAACAGAGCCGCGGAGAAGTGGTAGTCGCAGAGATTCTTGGCGCAGAATTCGTTGGAGAATGCGAACTGATAGGCATACTGGATGCCGGTGGTGCCGTTGCTCAGCTGCCACACGCCATCGGCAATGTCCTGCTCGGAGGGAGTGCGGCCCAGCAGATTCCAGTACATCCTGTTCACAAAGCCCGCCATTCCGGAACCGTCGTAATCCGGGAGAGACTTGGCTGCGATCGTCAGGTTGGCGATAACGGATTCTGCAGGGATCTTCACGGTACGCTCAGCTTCATTCACCGTGTAATTGTCAATTCTCTCGTCGCCACAATACACTTCAATGCTGGATGTCAGGAGGCGATAGCCGGGGTCGGGGTTCAGCGTGCAAACGTAGTCAGAGCCGTAGGCAGCGGTAGGTTCGCCGACAAAGGCTGTGTGGCCATTGTTTATAAAGTCAACGGGGAATGTCATGAGACGGGGAAAAGCAACGATATAAACATTGCCGGTGATGATCCAGGAATCGATAGTCAACTTGTGTGTAACTTCATCAAAGCTCCAGTAATCAGCCTTCGTCTGCGTCACCTCTTCTCCGTCCACTGAAATGTGGATATCTCCCCTGGAGAGCTCATAGCCGAAAGAAGGCTCAATCTTGCAGGAATAGCCGGAGCCTGCTACAGCATATTTTGCGCCATTACAAATAGCATTTTCTGCATAGAAGACTACAGGCCGACCGGGATTAGGCGAGAGGAAGTTTGTCCACAGCGTAAGCTCGTTTTCCGTACAGTCAATGCTCCGAATACCGATACTTCCACCGTTGATGGTAAAATCGCCTAATCTCGCTTTTGAAAACTCATAGCCGGGAACACTTACGAGGGTGATTTTGGCAAAATAGCTCTTATCGCCATCAAACGTTGTATCATGATGAGCTTCCCGCACCGATTCCCAAGTATCAGTAAAATACCAGTCGAAATCTCTCACTCCATAGGGAACGTCATAAGGAATACTACAATGCATCGACTCCCCAAAATTCTCACCCGTCATCGGAGGCAGAATGATAATGTCACAGCCGATAGCATAGGCCTCCAGAGGCTCCTCAGCCTCCTGCTCGAAACCGACTTCCGGAATCTCTTCGGTTTCCTCCACCGCTTCCGTTTCTGCTTCAGGCTCTTCTTCGATTGCTGCCTTTTCCGCAAGAGCGGTCTCCGTCTCTTCCGCATCTTGGGCAAATGCGGCGGTGGGGAAGACGCCAAGCAGCAGGATGCAGCAGAGCAGGATGCTCAGAAATCTGCGTCTTGTCATTGCATTCATTGACCTTTCCTCCATTTCTCGGCTCTGTGGCCGATGATAGTATGTAAAAGCATCGCAGGTTCAACTGAGTCGATGATTTTTATTCGCAGATCATGCCATAATCCTGGCAGAGGACGCGGAACTCGTCAGAGTCGACAAACTGGTTGAAGGCCCCCTCGCGGGTCGTGCGGTACTCAGAATTATCGGTCGTGAGACACCAAACCCAGTAGTCGATCTCAGCAGCGGAAGCCTCACGGTTCATCATGCACCTGTAAAGGCGCTGCATAAAATCGGCATTGCTGAGATTCATCCCGACCAGCTCTTCGCTGAAGAAGAAAAATTTGGCTGCACTCTTGGCCGTGTGTTCGCCGTGGATCAGGTAGAAGGTCCAGGCATCGACTTCATCCGGGGCAGGAGTACGCTTCAGTGCCTCCGTGTAAAGGCGCTCGGAGAATGCATCGATCTTGTCAGCGCTGTGGCAGTCGCTCACCGTGCAGCGTCCGCCTGGCTTGGTGCCCTTGCCGGAAGCTTCGACGGGGGAGCCGAGGGAGATACCGGCTTCGGTGCAGATATTGCGGAATTCCTCGCTGGTCACCAAATCGTTGAATACCTGCTCGCGGCTCTGACCCTGCTGCAGCTGATAAGCTCTGTAGTTCAGCTCGGATTCAGAGGGAGCTCTGCCGATAAAGGCTTCAAAGAGAGCGTCGGAGAAGTGAATATCGCAAAGGTTCTTAGCGCAGAACTCGTTGGAGAAGGCGAACTGATAGGCATACTGAATGCCGGAGGTGCCGTTGCTCAGCTGCCACACGCCGTCGGCAATATCCTGCTCGGAGGGAGCGCGGCCCAGCAGATTCCAGTACATCCGGCTCACAAAACCTTCCATACCGGAAGCGTCGTAATCGGGAAGCGCCTCAACATAGATCGTCAGGTCGGCGTTTATGGCCTCTGCATCGATCGTCACGGTATGATCATTCACGGAGTAGTCGAAGATACGCTGCCCATCTCGATAGACTTCAATGCAGTCGCTCGAAAAATCGTAGCCGGGATCAGTGTTCACAGTGAAAGCGTATGCAGCACCATGAGTTGCGGTAGTTTCGCCGATGATCGTGCTGTGACCCTTGTTCACAAAGTTTACTGTGTAAGTCTTGGAATGCACAAAAGGATAGATGATAATCGAGTCTTCGATGATCACGTGGTTGACAGTCAGCTCCTGAGTAGCTTCATTAAAGTCCCAGTAGTCCGCCATCGTCTGAGTCACTTCTTCCGTGCCGATAAAAAGGCGGATATCACTCTTTGAGAGCTCGTAACCGTAGTCAGGCGTAAGGGTGCAGGAATAATCAAAACCGACCATAGCAATATTACTGCTACCGTTTAATGTGACGTTTTCATCATAGCAGAATACTTCATAGCCCCTATTGGGAGAAAGGTTAACAGTCCACAGAACAAGCTTCTCTTCCGTAAACGAAAAACGCTGAATGCCGACAAGGCCGCCGTTGATGGAAAATCGACCTATGCCGTTTCCGGCAAACTCATAGCCGGCTTCGGTGATAGCAAGAGTGATTTTGGCGAAATAATTCTGTCCAGGCAGAAATTCATCATCGCCATCCAAAGGGTCGTCCGGATCGCCGGAAATAAACCATTGGAAGCTGTCGATCTTATAGGGAGCATTGGCAGGGACGAGCGGCTTGGGAGACCGACCGATAGTCATGTCATACATCGGAAGCTGAAACCCGGTAAGATCTGCGCCGATCACGTTGATCTCCAAAGGTTCCTCACCATCCTGCTCAAAGCCCTCATCGAAGAGCTCTACAGGCTCCTCGACCCCTTCCGCTTCGGCTTCGATTACTGCTTCTTCCTCAGCCAGCAACTTCTCCGCAGGCAGCGCTTCTTCCTCAAGAGCGGTCTCCGCCTCCTCCGCGTCCTGCGCAAAAGCAGCGATGGGGAACACGCCCAATAGCAGTACGCAGCAGAGTAAAATGCTCAGAAATCTGCGCCTTGTCATTGCATTCATTGACCCTTCCTCCTTTTTCGGCATAATGTCCGAATATTGTTTTACAACGCATATTGCAGTTTCAACTGCTCTACGCAGTTCATGCGATTATACAATAGTCTGAAAACTTAGTCAACAGCTAAACGATTATTTTATAATTATTTCTTATCCCTATAATAATCTCTGTAGTCAAGACCACCGGCTGAGCCGGTGGCTTGATTAAGCCCTATAAGGGCCTGATACAGGCAGCCCCTAAAG
>JAGHSH010000192.1 GCA_018065965.1 Candidatus Apopatocola equi | reverse complement strand
GCGGGGCAGGCGGGACTGGGCGGCGGCTTTGCTGGCGGTAATGCTCTGGGTTCTATCTGCGGGAAGCCGCTGGCTGCTATATAATGCTTTCTGACACTTTTCAAACGAGAGGGGGGGTGGCGATCATGGATCACACCAGCTACCTTGCACTTTATGAAAAATACCTGACTGACGAGAAAAAGGCTTCGCAGAATACCCGAAGCTCCTACCTGCGTGACATCCGGCAGTTCGGTGATTATCTGGATGCCCACGAGGAGATCGAGTTTACAGACGCAACTGAGGATGACCTCTGTGCCTATGTGGACTGGCTTCGCGGCGAGGGGAAGTCTGTCGCTACGGTATCACGGTCCATCGCCTCTCTTAAAAACTTCTATTCTCAGATGGTGATCAAGGGCTGCATGGAGGAGAATCCGACAGGCAAACTGGTTCCCGATAAAAGTACGCAAAAGCTGCCGGAGATTCTCACCGATGAGGAAGTGGAGCTGCTGCTGGAGCAGCCCAGATGTGTGGACATGAAGGGCTACCGTGATAAGGCCATGCTGGAGCTGCTGTATGCCACCGGCATCCGCGTCAGCGAGCTGATTTCGCTGAATCTGGAGGATGTGAATCTGGTCTCCGGGGCGCTTCGCTGCACGAGCCATGAGAAGGAACGCTTTATTCCGATCTATGCCGCTGCCGTGAAGGCTCTGCAGGAATATGTGGATAAGGTGCGTCCGCAGATGATTGCAGACGAAAACGAAAACTCGCTTTTCGTGAATGTGAACGGTGAGCGGATGTCCCGTCAGGGCTTCTGGAAAATCATTAAGACCTACCAGCAGAGAGCTCATATCGAAAAGACCATCACCCCCCATACGCTCCGTCATTCCTTTGCCGCGCACCTGCTGGAAAACGGAGCGGATCTGCGCTCTATTCAGGAGATACTGGGTCATGCTGATATAAGCTCGACTCAGGTCTATTCTCAGGTCGTGAAAACACAGCTGAAGGATGTATATGACAAAGCGCACCCGAGAGCCGGGAAAAAGAATTGAAAAGCGGTCTGCTCTCCGATAGCAGACCGCTTTTAGTCATATAAATGCGATTTTTCTATACAGTCTGTTATTTCGAAAATTATGATACGATAAATACATTTTCTTCAATTTGGCGAAATTCATTGCCACAGAGGGCTGAGTGTGTTATACTCTATGGCAGAGAAAGGGGGAGGGAAGCGTGCGAATACTTGGTTTGGATCCCGGAATCGCTACGGTCGGCTTCGGTATTGTAGATTCTGTGAATAATCGGCAGCAAATGGTCAGCTGCGGTGTGATCACCACACCGGCGCACACGCCCCTTACCTCACGGCTGGATCAGATCTATACGGATATGGAAGAGCTGATCCGCCATTTCAAGCCGGACTGCATGGCCATTGAAGAGCTCTTTTTCAATACGAATATCACTACCGGTATTTCCGTTGCGCAGGGGCGCGGTGTTTCCCTGCTCTGTGCCTACCGCTGCGGACTGCAGATTTACGAATACACGCCCCTTCAGGTCAAGCAGGCCGTTGTGGGCTATGGTCGGGCGGAGAAGAAGCAGGTCATGGATATGGTTCGCCGCATCCTGAACCTGACAGCCGTGCCCAGACCGGATGATGCTGCCGATGCGGTCGCCATTGCGATCTGCCATGCCAGAAGCTCCACATCACTGCTTCAGCAGAAGGAAGGTTTCAATTCATGTTATACTATATAGAGGGTACTGTGGCCGTTCTGGAGGCCAATTTTGCGGTTCTGGACTGCGGCGGCGTGGGCTACGGCCTTTCCGTATCCAACAACTGTCTCGGCACGCTGCGCATGGGGGAGAAGCAGCGCCTCTATGTCAGCGAGAGCATCGGCGAGGATCATTACGACCTCTATGGCTTTGCTGCGCTGGAGGAAAAACGCTGCTTTGAGCTGCTTACCTCGGTTTCCGGCGTCGGCCCGAAGGCTGCGCTTGCGATCCTCTCCACCTCCACGCCTGACGGCTTTGCTCTGGCGGTCATGTCCGGCAATGAAAAGGCACTGACCATGGCGCCGGGAGTAGGGAAGCGCATTGCCCAGCGGATCATTCTCGAGCTGAAGGACAAGATCGGGAAGGGACTTGCGGAAAGCGGAGCTCCTGCTGCGCCTGTGCAGGGAGCCGCTCCGCTCTCCGGTGCGGCAGGAAAAATGGCAGATGCAGCTGCGGCGCTTGCCGTTCTCGGCTATGGCAATAATGAGATCTCCGCAGCGCTGAAGGGCGTGGATGCGGAGAACCTGGAGGTGCAGGATCTGGTTCGCACCGCACTGAAAAAACTGAGCGGACAGGGGAGGTAATATCGTGTCTATCAATTATTCCGAAGAAGCCGACGAGCTGATTACCTCTACTGCGCAGATCAGGGAGGATGCGGCCGAGGGCTCCCTCCGGCCTCACCGGCTTGATGAATATATCGGTCAGGAAAAAGCAAAGGAAAACCTGCGCATCTTCATTCAGGCGGCCCGACAGAGAGGGGAGTCTCTGGACCATGTTCTTCTGCACGGCCCCCCGGGACTGGGCAAGACGACCATGGCCGGCGTCATTGCCAATGAGATGGGCGTGAATATGCGCATCACCTCCGGCCCCACCATTGAGAAGGCCGGCGATCTGGCTGCCCTTCTGACCAATCTGCAGGAGAACGATATTCTCTTTGTCGATGAGATCCACCGTCTGAACCGTGCCGTGGAGGAGGTTCTCTACCCGGCTATGGAGGATTTCGCCATCGATATCATCATCGGCAAAGGCCCGTCTGCCAACTCCATCCGGCTGGATCTGCCCCATTTTACCCTTATCGGTGCAACGACCCGCTCCGGTCAGCTGACGGCGCCGCTCCGTGATCGCTTCGGCGTTTAGCTCCGTCTGGAGCTTTATAAGACCGAGGAGCTGCGGGAAATCGTGGAGCGCAGCGCCGGCATACTCGGTATCGAAATCGAGAAGAGCGGCGCAGATGAGATCGCGCGCCGCAGCCGTGGGACGCCCCGCGTGGCGAACCGTTTGCTCCGCAGAGTTCGTGACTTTGCGCAGGTCGTGGGAAACGGTACGATCACCCGAGAGGTGGCGGATCTGGCGCTGAGCCGGCTGGAGGTCGATCATCTGGGACTGGATACGCTGGATCGCCGGATGCTCCGTGCCATTATCGAATATTACGGCGGCGGCCCTGTGGGTCTTGACACCCTTGCTGCTACCATCAATGAGGAGTCTGTCACTCTGGAGGATGTGTATGAGCCTTATCTTCTGCAGATGGGCTTTCTCACCAGAACGCCTCGCGGACGCTGCGTGACGCAGAAGGCCTATGAGCATCTGGGAATCCCGTTCCGAGGCCAGACCCAGCTTGATTTTTCTACAGATATTTAAAATGTTTTCTTAGAAAAACTCTTGACTTTGTGATTTTCAGATAATATAATCATAGCAAGTGTGCGGGAACCTTTTTTCCTGCTGGATAGCATCCGTGTGGAGATGCCTATGCCTGACTTTTGCTCCTGCAG
>JAGHSH010000115.1 GCA_018065965.1 Candidatus Apopatocola equi | reverse complement strand
CTTGGTGTTGAAATCGTTGTCGTCAATACCCGGAGACATACGGGTCTCCTTGATCTCAATAACGTGCTGATTCTTGCGGGCTTCCTTTTCCTTCTTGGCCTGCTCAAAGCGGAACTTGCCGTAGTCCATGAGCTTGCACACAGGCGGCTTGGCCTGAGGCGAGATCATGACCAGGTCGATTTCCATCTCCTCAGCCTTCTCCAGAGCGGCGGCAGAGGACATGATGCCCAGCTGTTCGCCGGTTTCGCTGATGAGGCGCACCTCAGGAGCCTGGATTTCTTCGTTAATCAGATGAGTCTGGCTTGCGATTTTCGAACACCTCCGTACATTGCAGCATAAATCGGAAACATGAAAAAAGCAGATACGCAGCCGTATCCGCTCAACAACGCAGCCCCGCCGACAGGGGAGAGGCACAGTCTTGACCGCGGCCAGCTCAAAGGCTGCCGGGTGAGGCCGGATACGAACCGAACCTTCTTCTTTTTCAGCAGGAGCATTATAGCAAAGAACAGGGATGCTGTCAAGACTTTTCTGCAAAAAAACCGTATGCCGGCTTCCCGCAGCGGGAAGCCGGCGGCGCGGCGTCAGTTTTCGGCCTGTTCCTGCTCCATGGCGATCTTGACGATGCGGCTGGTGCCCAGTCGGTCGGCGCCCAGCTCGATGAAGCGCTCCGCGTCCTCCAGCGAGGAGATGCCGCCGGCGGCCTTGACCTTGACCTCACTGCTGCAGCACTGGCGCAGGAGCGCCACGTCCTCAAAGGTAGCACCGCCGCGGGAGAAGCCCGTAGAGGTCTTGATGAAGTCGGCGCGGGCCTCAGAGACCAGAGAGCAGAGCAGGCGCTTTTCCTCATCGGTGAGGAGGCAGGTCTCAATGATGACCTTGAGCACCTTCTCTCCGCAGGCGCGGCGCAGCTGCCGCAGCTCGTTGAGTACATCGTTCCAGGCCGCGTCCTTGACCATGCCCAGATTGATGACCATGTCGATCTCGTCAGCGCCGCTGCGGATGGCATCCTCGGCCTCAAAGGCCTTGACGCGGGTGCTCATATATCCGTTGGGGAAGCCGATCACCGTGCAGATGGGCAGCCGGTCGCCCACATAGCGCTTGGCCCCGGCCACATGGGCGGGGGGAATGCAGACGCTGGCGACACCGTAGCGGATGCCCTGGTCGCAGAGCGTGCGGATCTCCTGGGCGGTGCAGTCCGTGCGGAGGAGCGTATGGTCGCAGCGGGCAAGAATATCATGAAGTTCCATAATGCAGTATCCTTTCTGTGAAGTACCGGGAACAGTATACCACAGCTCGCTGCCCGCTGCAAGCCTTCTCTCAGAGCTTCAGCAGCCTGCGGAGCCTCCGGTGGAGCGGGGAGAGCGTGGCGGAATAGCGGGTAAACACCTCCCGGTAGAGCTGTTCATAGAGCCCGTGGCGGCTCTCGTCGGGAACAAAGCGGTCGCGGACATGAACCATGGCCGCCACAGCCTCCCGATAGCTGCCGTAAACGCCCCGGGACACAAAGGCACAGATGGCGGCACCCAGCGCAGTGGCCTCGGCGGTCTGGATGCGCTCCACGCTCAGGCCGAACATATCCGCCGTAATGCGGCAGATCTCGTCGCTGGCGCTGCCGCCGCCGGAGAGACGCAGGGAGCGGATCTTCTGCCCGCTGCGCCTCTCCATCCGCCGCAGCCCGTCCATGAGTCCGAAATTGAGTCCCTCGATGATGGCCCGGTACATATGGAAGCGGGTGTGGCTGTCGTGGAAGCCGATCATGGCGCCCATGGCGTTGGGGGTAGAGGGACTGGGCGCCCACTGGGGCAGCAGCATCAGGCCGTCGCAGCCTGCGGGAATATCCCTGAGCCGGAGATCCAGCAGCTCCTCCGGGGAGCAGCCCAGCAGCGCAGCCTCCTGCGCCTCCTTCTGGGCAAAGCTGTCGATGAACCAGCGGAGCATCCAGTAGCCACGGGGGAAATGGATCTCCCCGTTGTAGAGCCCGGCGGCAACGGCGGGATAGGCGGGGAAGAAGGGGATGGGCTCGAAATACTTCCGGGTGGAGATCTCCACCGTGGCGCAGGTGCCAAAGGACAGGGCTGCCATGTCCTCCTCCAGCACACCCATACCCAGGGTCTCGCAGCCCTTGTCACTGCCGGTGACCAGCAGAGGCAGCCCCGCCGGGAGACCGGAGGCGGCGGCACAGGACTCGGTGATCCGGCCGATCTGTGTGCCGGGGGGCACCAGCTTGCAGAGCTTTTCGGGCGCAATGCCGAACATACTGTGGAGCAATCCGGACTTTTCCCAGCGGTGGCGGCGGTAATCAAAGGGGATACGGCCGATCTGCGAGGCATAGCTGTCTGCCAGCTCGCCGCAGAGCCGATAGTTCAGATAGGCGGAGAGAGCCACATACTTGTCTGTCTTTTCCCAAAGCTCCGGCTTGCAGATCCTGAAATAGTTCGGGATGCCGCGCCTGCCCAGATAGTCGGCGGTGTCCTTCATGCCGAAGGCACGCACGGCCAGCTCCCAGCGGAGAGGCAGCGAGGGGGGATTGTCCACGGACCGCTGATCCAGCCAGAGAATGCAGGGGTAGAGGGGCTTCCTGTCCTTATCC